>JALNXP010000131.1 GCA_023230285.1 Bacteroidales bacterium
GTTCGGGCTGAATTGGTCAACAAAACAAGGTACAAATAAGTCAACTGTCATGATTAATGTTTTTAATCTGCAAATGTAAATGAAAAATTTTGATTCTTTTTATCTTTCTATGATAAAAATATGTTGTTAAAAAAAATGGAGCTAATTAGTCCAAGTTTTCAGACCTTCATCAGTAAATTCATATCTTTTAGCGTGTCCGCCGAGTTTTTCGAGAGCATCGGCTACGCGGTATCTACTTACTGTCGGACAATAAAAGAACATAAATCCACCGCCGCCGGCACCAGATACTTTCCCTCCGGTAGCACCTGCTTTCATTGCAACATCGTAAATTTCATCTAAAAAACTGTTGGAAATTTTATCAGTCATTTTTTTCTTAAATTCCCAACTTTTATCAAGAATAGGACCAATGGCATCAATATCGCCACGAAGTAAGACTTCTTTCATCTTTATAGCCTGAGCTTTCAACTCGTGCATGGCGTTTATAGATGTTTCGTTTTTTTCTTTTACATTTTTTACCTGCGCATTTATGATGTTAGAAGATAAACGGCTCGTTTCAGTATAATATAATACAAGATTATGAGCTAATTCGTCCTTATATCTGTTCCTTACACGTAAGGGATTTACAATTACCTTGTCACCGATAAATTCCATGAAGTTGAACCCGCCGAATGTTGCAGCATATTGGTCCTGCTTTCCTCCTGCCATCTTTAAGTCGTTTCTTTCTATATCGTAAGCTAATTTAGCTATATCATATTCACCTAATGGCAGGTTGAGCCATTCCACAAATGCTCCTAAAATCGATACTACTAATGTTGATGATGTTCCAAGTCCCGAACCGGCAGGCGCATCTACAAAGGTAGTAAGTTTGAAAGATAATGGGTTGAAATGGAAATCTTTGATTATACGATTATAAACGCCTTTGTGCAATATGAAATTTCCTTCCGCAGGAAGTTCAGAGCAACTGTCATAACTTTCAACAATGTATTTATCAGGATATTCAAAAACTATTCTGTTGTCATTGGTGGGTTCTATTGTGGCGTAAGAATACATGTTTATTGTGGCATTCAATATTGCGCCGCCAAAAATATCCGAATACGGAGAAACGTCTGTTCCGCCGCCGGCTAAACCTAACCTCAATGGTGCTTTACTTCTTATTATCATAATTTATTACTTTTTCTACAGCTTCGGTCATCCTTTGCCATGAATATTTTTCTTTTTCTATGACGATGTTTTTTTCAAAATCTTTCATGCGATTGTTGCTGAAAAAGTCGATTAAAGCATCGGCAATTTTTTTTGGATTTTTCTCTACTACATATCCTACTTTTCCATTGGGGACTATCTCCGGCAACCCACCTACATTGGTTACCAACATACTTTTTACAAAATGATATGCAATTTGTGTAACTCCACTTTGGGTTGCTGTTTTATATGGCTGTGCAACAATATCACATGCACTGAAATATAAATTAACCTTAGAATCGGGTATAAATTCGGTTTTCATTATAACCTTGTCTTTAATATCTAAAGAACTTAGCATTTCTTGATATTTATCTTCATCTTCATAATATTCACCGGCAACTATAAGTTTAATGTCCATGCTTTTTAACCGCTCATCGGCAAAAGCTTCTAACAGTAAATCTAATCCTTTGTAGGCACGAATAATGCCAAAAAATAAAACATATCTGTACTTGTCGTCTAAATTCAATTCTTTCAGAGCTTCTTCTCTCGAAATTAATGTTCCAAAACTGTCGTATAAAGGATGTGGACAAAATATACGTGGACGTTTTGTGTCAAATAAATTCAAATCATTTAATACCGATTTCGACATCGCTATAAAACCATCTGTGGAGCGTACAAAATATTTTACTAACATTTTGTCGCCAAATCTTTTCTCGTGCGGAATAATATTGTCTAATATTGAAATAATTTTAGTTCTACCGTTTTTTCTTACAATCCTCTCAATTGTTCCAAGACATGGCGACATGTATGGAATCCAAAATTTTGTTATTAATATGTCGGGCTTCTTTTTTTTAATTTCATTTCCAACTTTAATCCAGTTAAATGGATTTACAGAATTAACCTTACGGGATATCGTTATATCTTTAGGAGGTTGCTCGTCAGAGTATTGCGTTTTACCCGGAAAAAGAAAATTAGGATATTGTAACGAAAAAGTATATATCTCAACTTCATGTCCTTCTTTCAAATATTGATAAGCAAGCCTCTCATTGAAAGCAGAAAGGCCTCCTCTGTATGGATAAGCAGTACCTACAATAATAATTCTCATACTTCTTCTCTTAAGTTTTTTGCAAATTTATATTATTTACGCTAAAACATTTCGTTTTTGCCTGTTTTTTTTTGAATAAAAACAAATTTGCCCATAATTTTGAATTTCAAAAATTAATAACTACTTTTGCAAATCTTATTTTATTATGCCTAAATGTGATGACAAAAGTAAAAAGACCTTATCTTATTCCTGCTGCATGTGTCTATGGCTTTTTTATGAGAATCCGTAACTTCTTGTTCGATATAGGCATTATAAAAGAGAAAACGTTTTCTGATGTTCTGATTGTCAATGTCGGAAACCTCTCTGTCGGCGGTACAGGGAAAACCCCTCATACCGAATTTCTAATAAATAAATTGGCTGATAATCATAAAGTTGCCGTTTTGAGCCGAGGCTATAATCGTAAGACCAAGGGCTTTAGAGTGGCAAAAGCCGGCGATACCAGCCAAACTGTCGGAGATGAGCCGTTGCAGTTTTTTTCAAAATTCAAAAATATTGTAGTAGCTGTTGATGAAAATAGATGTATAGGAATTTCTAATATTCTAAAATTATATCCTAAAATCGAAATTATTATCCTTGATGACGCATTTCAACATAGATTTGTAAAGCCGGATATTAACATCATGCTTACAGATTATTTCGATATGTATAATGATGATTTTATGTTTCCGGCAGGTAATCTTAGAGAACATGCAGTCAATGTTAAAAGAGCTGATTTTGTGATTGTTACTAAATGCGATTGGCCGTTGTCTCCAATAATCAAGCATTCAATGACAGATACTCTAAAACTTAGAAAAGACCAGCAACTTCTTTTCTCATCTATAGTATACGATAAAATTAAACCGGTAGCTGCGTTTGAAGATTTTGATACTAGTAATAAAAAATATACAACAGCTGTATGTTTTTCGGGTATCGCAAATAATTATTGGTTTATTCAAAAAGTGAAAAGCGTTTTTGATGATGTGGAAATTATTGAATATCAAGATCATCATGAATACTCTGTTGACGATGTTAATTATATTGTCAAAAAATATAAAGATAATTATGGGAATAGAAAGGTTATCATTACTACCGAGAAAGATGCGATGAGGCTAAATTCCAATGATTTACGTCCACTTATTAAAGATGTGCCTATTTATTATCTTCCCATATATATTTATTTTCATGATAATGGTGAGAAACTTTTGATGGATAAGATAGAAAACATACTGAAGCAAAAGAAACAGTCTTCTCATTTATAGTTTCAACGTTTTTTATTTATGAGGATTTTACTTTTTTCGATTTTATTTTTGCAGATGATAACATTGTGCGCTCAACATGACAGCACAAATTA
This sequence comes from Bacteroidales bacterium, assembly GCA_023230285.1. Lineage (GTDB taxonomy): Bacteria > Bacteroidota > Bacteroidia > Bacteroidales > BM520 > RGIG7150. The sequence goes on from JALNXP010000131.1 coordinate 3,615, forward strand.
TATTTATCAAAGTACTGATTATTCTTTTGAAGTTCGTGCCGCTGATTTGTTAAGTCATCTTACTGCTGAGGAGAAAATTTCTTTATTACAGCATACTTCGCCTGAGATTCCAAGATTGGGAATTAAGCCGTATAATTGGTGGAATGAAGCACTTCACGGTGTTGCTCGCGCCGGTACCGCTACTGTTTTTCCACAAGCTATCGCCTTGGCAGCTACTTTTGATGTCAATGCTGTTTTTAAAACTTTTTCCGCCGTAAGCGATGAAGCACGAGCTAAATATCATGATGCAGTAAAAAAAGAAATTTATGAATCTAATTACGGCATCACATTTTGGACACCTAATATTAATATTGTGAGAGACCCGCGTTGGGGTAGGGCAATGGAAACTTATGGCGAAGACCCGTTTTTGACTGCAAGGATAGCCGAAGCATGTATCAATGGCTTGCAAGGTAACGATAGCATTTATTACAAAACTCATGCTTGCGCTAAACATTTCGCTGTACATAGCGGTCCTGAAAAAATCAGACATAGTTTCGATGCTACCGTGAGTTCACGCGATTTATGGGAAACTTATCTGCCTGCGTTTGAATATGTAGTAAAATATGCTGACGTTCAAGAGGTTATGTGTGCGTACAATCGCTTGGACGGTCAGCCGTGTTGCGCTAATAATAAGTTGTTGACAACTATCCTTAGAGAAAAGTGGAATTATGAAAATATAGTTGTAACCGACTGTTGGGCTATCAATGATTTTTATGAAGACGACACCGTTATAATTCGGCATAGAACTCACGATTCTGCTTTTTACGCCTACGCCGATGCTTATAACTCGGAAGTCGACCTTGAATGTGGCTCAGGTCTACCTTCTTTACAACAAGCCTTTGATGCAGGTCTGATACCTGAAGATGTTATCGATAAACATGTTTATCGCTTGCTGTCAGCCCGTTTCAAACTCGGCATGTTCGACCCCGACAGCATTGTCGGCTTTGCTAATATCCCGATGAGTGTGGTCGACTGCGAGCAACATCACAAACTCGCTTTGGAAATGGCTCAAAAGAGCATCGTCTTGTTGAAAAATGATAATGAAATTTTGCCCTTATCTAAAGACATCTGTAAATTAGCCGTCTTGGGTCCTAATGCTGACGATTCTGTTATGCAGTGGGGTAATTATAACGGCTTTCCTTCAAAAACAGTGACTATCCTTGAAGGTGTCTCTAATAAAATAGGTAAAGATAAAATCTTTTATGACAAAACTTGTGAATTAGTCGGCGATAACTGTTTGTTGTCTTCGGAAATTGCTGAAGCTCTGAAAGATATTGATACTGTCATATTTGTTGGCGGGTTGTCGCCGCAACTTGAAGGCGAACAACTTTCTGTTGAGTGCGCCGGCTTTGCTGATGGCGACAGGACAATAATTGAGTTGCCTGAAATTCAGACTAAGATACTTAAACAACTGAAGGCTTTAGGTAAGCATGTGATTTTTGTGATTTGCAGCGGCAGCTCGGTTGCTGTCCCATGGGAAAATGAATGTATAGATGCAATTATTGAAGCATGGTACCCGGGACAAGCCGGCGGCACTGCTGTTGCTGATGTTATATTCGGCAACTATAATCCTGCCGGTAGATTGCCGGTGACGTTTTATGCTTCTACAGCTCAACTGCCCGATTTTGAAGATTATAATATGAATGGCAGAACTTATAAGTATTTGAAAGATAAACCTTTATATCCATTCGGCTTCGGACTTGGCTATTCTTCTTTCGACTATGATTATGTGGAAAATTCTCTGATTGAGCTGCAAGATACAATTGCTTTATCAGTCAAGATAAGTAATATAGGGAAAATGTCGGGTGAAGATGTAATACAGGTATATGCTAAAAATCATATTGATACAAAAGCACCGCTCAAAAGGTTGGTTTGTTTCAAAAGAGTTTTTATCGAAGCCGGTGAATCAAAAATAGTAGAGCTTAAAATCCCTAAAAGCGGGTTCTATTCGTATGATGATGATAAAGAAGAATTTTTACTTGTTCCGGGTAATTATAAGCTGTTTTATGGCGGGTCTTCTGATGCGGAAAAAAGTATTCAAGTTTTTATTGTCAATTAAATATCTATATATCTTTCTGATTATCAGCGACATAAAAAAACAACTAAAAATTACATTCTTTGGACAAAATATTTATATTAAAATGCTTTGTATAAGAAAATATTTGTATCTTCGCAAATCAACTTAAAATTATTTAAACATGAATATTGAATGGGGAAATTTACCCTTTGGGTATTACAAAACAGATTACAACATCAGATGCTATTTTAAAAATAATGAATGGGGTGAACTTGAAGTTTCATCATCAGAATATATTCCAATACATATAGCAGCAACAGCACTTCATTATGGGCAGGAGGCTTTTGAGGGAATGAAAGCATTTATGGGTAAAGATGGGAAAATAAGGTTGTTTAGATGGGAAGAAAATTGGAAAAGACTTAACAACTCTGCTTTTGGCGTTATGATGCCGGAAATTCCTAAAAAATTGTTTGAAAATGCCGTTAAAAAAGTTATTAAGTTAAACGAAAAATTTGTTCCTCCTTATGGTACCGGTGCTTCTCTTTATATTAGACCGTTATTAATTGGTACCGGTGCTCAAGTTGGTGTAAAACCTACTAAAGAGTATTGCCTTATTATATTTGTAACTCCTGTCGGACCATATTTTAAAGCAGGGTTTAAACCTGTTAAGGTGCAGGTTGTCAGAGATTTCGACAGAGCAGCTCCACTCGGAACAGGTCATATTAAAGTCGGCGGTAATTATGCAGCAAGCCTCAGAGCTTCAGAACGCGCTCATGATGAAGGCTTTTCAACAGTATTGTTCTTAGATGCTAAAGAGAAAAAATATATTGATGAAGCCGGTCCTGCCAATTTCTTCGGAATAAAAAATAACACTTATATCACACCTGATTCTCATTCCATACTTCCTTCTATTACAAATATGAGCTTGCGTCAAATTGCTGAAGACCTTGGTCTCAAGGTTGAAAGACGTCATGTTCCTGTAGAAGAACTCGAAACTTTTACCGAAGCCGGAGCTTGCGGCACAGCAGCCGTAATATCCCCGATAGGCGAAATCTACGACCGTACTATGGATAAACATTATGTGTATAGTAAAGATAATGAACCGGGACCAATATCCACAAAGATGTATGAAAGACTTCTGGCAATCCAAACCGGCGACTGCCCTGATACTCATGGATGGGT
>JALNXP010000132.1 GCA_023230285.1 Bacteroidales bacterium
GGCTACGGGAAGCGTGAAAGTTGCCGAGTCAACACATTCATCTTCATAAGTTTGAATATTAGTAATTACAAACTGCGTGATAGTATCTGCTTCGAAATCGAAAGTATGTGTGGCAAGGACATCGGTTGAAGTTTTGCCATCGCCGAACTCCCACTTATAATCAAACACATAACAAGTATCGCAGCCTACTTCCGTTGAAAGAGACACAACAGGATTTTGGGGATATAACTTTTCCGGTTCGGCGGTAATAGTTATATCCAATTTAGGATAAGTTTCAATTTTCTTGGATTTGGATAGTATGCAGCCTACCGAGTCGGTAATAGTCACATTATATTCTCCTTCGGGCAATTTATACATAACGCTGTCGAGCGAAGTATATCCTGTGGGCCACACATATTCGTAAGGCAGCAGAGTATCGTTTTGATAAGGTACGCCACCGTTAACTCTTGCCACCAAGATACCTTCGGAAGACCCCGGGCAGCCTTTTTTCTCCTGTGTCAACTCAATAGTTATTTCAGGATATACAGCAATGTTAACTGTATCGGAGCATGAGCCGATGTTGTTATAAACTTCTACTGTATACTGAGTTTCTTCTGTTGGAGTGATAGTAATAGAGCGAGTAGTTTCATTAGTACTCCACAGATAAGAATAGTTATAAGTAGAATTATACTGAAACAAATTGTTGATTTCCGTTTGTGAAAGGTCGCAAGTATAATATCGCAGGTCGTCAAGTCCGCCTTGATAATTATGGTTCAGCAAAGAATATCCAGCACCAAGATACACATCTACACCTTCTATAATTTGCGGAAACACTGTAATCTCCTGTTCAAGAACGAGTTGTGCATCGATATACATACTCAGTTTATCCAAAGAACATACAACATCAAGCATAGTCCATCTTCCGGGTTTGACAGCAGCGACAGCGTCATAAGAAACGACAAAATCTTGTTGCTGCGAGCCATCAGAAGTAGAGAATATCATATCGCCATTTTTATTCAAAGCGAGCAAAAAGCTACAATCTTCCAACGATTTAGATGTTGGTTTCCATTTATTTATCAGATAATACACATCATCAAAAGCGAAGTTGCCATAGATAGTATCCGGTTTTACCCAACAATGAAGAGTAAACGAATTAGAAATATCCATAGTTGCATCGTAACCGATTTGTATACAGCTCAAACTTGGAGGAGAAATTGTTGAAGGAGTGAAATACAGAGCCATGTTTTCGTTGCCGTTTCTATCTGTCATCTTACTAAACGACAATGCAGAAGCGCCGTGGTTTTCGTAGCCACTTTCGTCACTCATATCGCCATTATCAAAAAGATAGTTACCAACGAGGCAATAAGGCTCTGTATAATCAACATATAACTCAAAATCAGCATTATAACACAGAGTCGTGTCACTTTGAGCCATACGACTGCGATTCAAATCAACATATATTGAATCTTTTACAATTTGTTGACTTGCATCAGTTGCATGTACTTTATACAAAGCGGTACGTTTAGCCCAGATTATCTGAGTAGTTTCGCCGGTACTCCAAAGGTAAGACACATAACTATCGCTGGCATCAAGAGCAACGCTATCGACACGACAAAAAGACAAAGTATCTTCACTAAAAATCTGAGCCTTCATCGTAAAACTTACAAGCAGTAAAACGACTATCAGCGTAATGTTAATTTTATTCTTGTCCATTCAAATATTTCAATTTTGCTTCCAAAAGTGTTATTTCTTTCTTTGCATTTTGAATTTTCTTTTCAAACTCTGCTTTTAACAAAGCTGAATTTGCCGAATTTGACAAAAAGCCGATATTATTTTCCCAAAGGCTGACATCTTCTTTCATACTTTGGATTCTGTTAAATATCTGATTTCTCTCTTTATTCATCATCTGACCTGCATTAGGATTATCTTTCATCATATCTATTTTATTTCTAAAATTGATATTAGCGACTTCGATACCTATGTTCCTCAGTTCATCTAATTTAGTATTGATAGCCTTACGATAAGAAGCGTGGATAGTATCTTTATCTTTTCTTGGAACATGACCTGTTTCCATCCATTCTCTCTGTAATTTTTTAAGTTCTTCTAAAGAATCTTGAACGTTATCGCTAAATTGGAGATTATTAATACTGTCAATTATGGCAAGTTTTTTGGTCAGATTCTCTTCGCTAACTTGGTTAATACTTGAGAAATAAGCTTCTTTTCTTGTAAAAAACTCATCGCAAGCAGACCTAAAGCGTTTCCATATTTTATCGGAAAGTTTTTTAGGTGTTGGACCTATTTCTTTCCATTCTTTTTGCAATTTAATAAGAGTTTGTGTGGCTTCATTCCAATTAGTACTATCTTTAACTGCTTCAGCCTGAGTACACAAATCGATTTTAAGATTATAATTATTATATTGTTGTTCTTTTAAAGTCAGGAAGAACTCTTTTTTAGCTGCGAAAAAATTGTCAAGTATAGATTTGAATCTTGTCCAGATTTTATCATTTTGAGCTTTAGAAGCCGGTCCGACTGTTTTCCATGCTTTAAACAACTCATTTAATTTATCGCCAACGGTTTGCCAATCTTTAAGGTTATCCGGTAAAATTTCCGTCAATTTTTCTGCTTCTTCAACGATAGCAAGTTTTGCGGCGTAATTGCTATCCTGCTGGTCTTTTATTTGAAAATAATGCTCTTTTCTGCGGGCATTAATCTTGTCGGTAGCTGTTTTAAATCTATCCCACAGTTCATCTCTTTTATCAGCCGGCACAGGTCCGATTTCCTTCCACTCTTGGTGATAGCTTTGCAACTTTTTAAAAGATTTCATTATAGACTTTTCGAGAAACAGTTCTTCAGCCTTTTCACAAAGTTTGATTTTTGCCTCGAGGTTTTTCTTAATGTCAAGGTCTCTTAATTCTCTGTTAATCTTAACTTTATCAAAGAATTTTTCAACTAAAAAATGGTAATTTTGCCACAGATTACTTACATCAGCTTTAGGCACATCACCAATTTCTTTCCATCTTTCCTGTAATTCTTTGAACTTATCATAAGTAGTTTTCAAAGTTTCTTCAGAGTTGATTAACTCTTTCAGTTGTTCAAGAATTTGCTGTTTAGCTACAAGGTTGTTTTTCTTTTGTTCCTCTACTTCTTCCAAAAACTTGGTTCTTTTCTCTTTATAAACATTAAAGACTTCATTAAATCTTTGTTCAAGGACATCGGCATTTTGGTCTTCAGGTACGAACTCTTGAGGACCGCCGTCTGAAGCTTTTTCATCTGTAGACTTAGTCTCCAAATCTTTTTCATTTTCTTCACGAGTTTTTTCATGGAAAGCGACTTTGATAGCAGCAACTTTGTTTCTTATTGCTTCAATATTACTATCCTGCAATAAATCCGACAGTTGTTCAATCAATTGTTCTCTTGACAAACTCGAATAATCGACTTGTTCCTCTTCATCGTCTTCAATTTCTTTGATTTCTTCTTCGGAAATCAACTCAAATGAATCTTCGGGGTGACTATTCGGTTCTATCGTTGCCTCTTTTGCAGTTTCTTCCTGTTTTGGAGTTTCTGAAACGGCTGCTTCTTTTGCAACTTCTTCCGTTTTTTCCGTTTTTGACTCATTAGTGTTCTCTACAGACACATTTTGCGTTTCCGGCGCATTTACTTCCTGATTTTGTACAGGTGACAGTTCGTTCTCGTTCATAGCTTTTCTGTTTATAATGATTACAGATTAGAATTCATTTTGCTGTTATAGCAGCAAAAAGTACAAAAAGTTAATTAATTATGTTGATTATTTAATCAAACGCAAAGGTATTATTTTTTTTGGAATTTGTAAGTTATTATGATACTTATTTTTTTCGAACCATCATAAGTCCGTCTCTAATCGGGAGTAATAAATTTTCGACACGTCCATCTTCTGTCACATAATGATTAAATTCATCTATCAACGATGTATCTTTATCATAGTTGGTTTTTTCATCAAAAACCTTACCGCCCCAAAAAACATTATCCACAAGAATAAAGCCGCCGCTTTTCAGAAAAGGCAAAACCAACTCATAATATTTAAGATTATCTTTTTTATTTGCATCTATAAGTACGATGTCAAAATTTACGCACAACTTTGGAATAACCTCGGAAGCATCGCCAATGACAGATATTATTTTGTTACTTAAGCCACTGTTTTTAAAATACTTATCAGAAATATAGCTCCATTCCGGATTCACCTCAACTGTATATATTTTACTTTCAGCCGGCAAGGCGCTTGCGAAGCATATTGTAGAATAGCCGGTAAAAGTTCCTATTTCGAGAACACGCTCCGGTTTTATCATATATGTAAGCATCTTAAACAATTCGCCTTGCAGATGCCCGCTAATCATGCGCGGATACATAGTCCTCAGATTCGTCTCTCTATCAAGAGCATGCAAAAGCTCAGACTCCTTTTCACTATGTTGCTCAGCGTAGTCGCTGACAACTTCATCACAGCAATAATTCGAATAATTTTCCATTTTATTCAACAGGACGATATGTTAACACTGATAAATTTTTCTCGTCAAAAGCTACATTTGCCGCATTCATAATATCCGAAGCCGTTACTTTATCTATCTTTGCAAATGCTTCTTCCATACTTTCTATTTTATCAAAAACCATCAACGATTTTGCCATAGACATAGCATCAAATAAATTAGAATCCGCATTAACAGCCACATTACCTTTAAACTGATTTTTCGCCACCTCAAGTTGAGACACCGTCATCAATTTATTCCTACATTTATCTAATTCTTTAAATACAAGTTGTTTAACTCTTTTCTGCTTTTCATATTCACACTCAAAAAAGATATTGAAAGTTCCTGTATCAAAATAAGGGGTATAAGAAGATTCTACTTGATAAACGTAGCCGTGTTGTTCTCGCAGCACATAATTCAGCGGAGACGAAAAACCTTGATTACCAATATAATTATTCAGCAGACAAAAAGCTGTATAATTTTCATCATAAAAAGAAAATGCGCGTGACCCTATAATAACGTGGCATTGAGTGTCGCTTCTATCTTTGATAACATCAAAAGGCGCAACTTCCGGCGGTAGTTTTCTATCTGTAACTCCTGACTTCAAAGGAGAATTTTGAAAATATTTAATACAATAATTTTTAAATTTATCTTCCGGCACATTACAAGCTGCCCAGATGATAATATTATCATTCACATAATTATGATTGAAAAAATTAAATATTTTATCTTTGTTTAAACAAAAATCGTCTAACGACTGTTCTGTACCAAGAATATTTCTTCCAAGGCTGTGACCGGCGTATAAAGCATCTTCAAACTCATCATAGATAAGTTCTGCGGGTACATCGTTATACGAAAAAATTTCTTCTTTAATCACATTGATTTCTTTTTCGGTTTCTTTAGCAGGAAAAGTCGAATTAAAAAGCATATCGGACATCAGTGACATCATATTAGGCAGATATTCCGACAAAAAAGAAACGTGAAAACAAGTTTCTTCTTTTGTAGTATAAGCATTAACATCGGCACCTATATTATCAAATTTCAAAGAAATATTTTTGGCTGTTTTAGTTTTAGTACCTTTGAACAACAAATGTTCGATAAGGTGAGCACCGCCATGCTCGTCTACATTTTCGTCTCGAGTGCCAACATTAACCATGATCCCGAGGTGAGACACAGAAGAATTGACCGGTTTATATACAAAACGCAGTCCGTTTGCAAGTTGAAAAAACATATTGGATTTTACCAGTTAACAAATTTAAGATAATCATACTCATCAGCCTCATAGAGAGCCACTTTCGTCAACTCGGCAAGTTGGCAGGTATACGCAAATTTCGACCTCGCAGCAACCACACCAAGTCCGTTATTGACATTTGTATATGTCACGACATCAGTATTATAACCGGAAACGTTCAAATTTGAATAATGATAATAATCTTCTGTTGCAATATTAAAATACAATACAAAATTACCGGCACGGCGTTTAGTCACTTTATTTTCTTTAGTCGCATCTGCATAAGGTACATTATCTTTAACCAAAGTATAAAAGCCACTCGACCTCAGGCTAAACTCAAAATATCCGCTGGAATTTATAGCCCCGGCAGTAAGAGAACGCATGTTGTTCCATTTAATAGAACGGTCTATTGTATCACCATCGATTATTTCTTTAAAGAAAAATTCGCCTGTAATTTTATAAAGATACCCATTGTCTACCGGATTAAAAGCAATACTTGTAGAGCCTACGGAGGTATTAATAAAAGATATTGGTGCCAAACGACCATCGCCGGGAGTTACAGGTTTCCTGACCTCAAGCTCATTGCCAACAACTTTTGTTTCAGCTGATACAATTACACCGGATAAATTTTTTACTACAACTTTATAAAGAAAAGAAGAATCACTATTATAAACATTCTCGATTTTCCCCAAAGTATTGGCAGCATATACCGTTTGATACGGATTATAAAAATCACCATCTTCTTTATTATCAATTTCGGTTGGCTCAAAAACGATGGTTTCAACTAATTTGCCATTAAAATATTTTTCGAGAGAAACCGACACTCCATCACCATATTCCGAAGAATCTCTTATTGCAGCCATAACCAAAGCATTTCCCTCTCCCAAAAAAGCTTTATTTACTTTAATGTAAGAAACTGCATCTTCGGGATTCAAAAGGCAATAAACAATCGTAGTTTCTTCCCAATCGCTCGTCATTTGGACAGTATTATCACAAGAAGTCGTAAATAAAATTACTAAAAACAACAAAGGCAACAATATATGTTTCATAATTATCAATTATTATAGTCTGCAAAAATAATG
>JALNXP010000133.1 GCA_023230285.1 Bacteroidales bacterium
AATGGTGGCGGCAACGGTAATGGCGGTGGCTGCAACGGCGGCGGTACTGAATTGTTTGCAGGTTGCGAAGCTCTACAGAATATTTTCGTTCCTGTCGAAAGTGTAGATGCTTATAAAATCGCAGAAGGCTGGTCTGATTATGCAGATATTATCATCGCATTGAGAGACCGTAGCGAAGTTATGCCTTCCCCAATATACGAAAAATAATCTAATATAATTTATTATACAGCTGAGCCTGTTGGAATGATCACTTTGTAAATTCAATAATCATTCTAACAGGCTTAATTGTTATATATGTCACTATATGTTGACAATACTTTGCATTATTCTGCTTTTATAAATTCTGTGATATTAGCAAACAACCTTTTGCGAATGTTGCCCTGATTATCTAAAAATATTCCTTCAGGATTAGCCGATGAAACGATGATATAATCTTCGGGAATTATAGGATGCTTGTAAATGCTTATCTTGACAGGCGAGAAGTTGTTGCCTTTTATGGTTATGACTTCCGGCTCAATGTTTTCGGGAAGAGCTGCATTATAGAATTTTGAAGCCACCAAATTGCTATATCTTGAAAGATAATTGCTCGTCTTTGTCGAGTCTGTTGCAATGCCGTTATATTGCCAGTGTTCTTCATAATCTTGTGTCAGCATAAAACTGTTTGTCGGGTCCGAGGCTGTTGCACTTATTTCGGAAATGTTAGCTTTGTTGATTGTGCATAATGCTTTGTTTCTCAGCTGATTAAAGTCTTCAGGGAATAATGTTTTTAGAAATCCGTTGATGACATACACATTTTCGTCTCCGTCATTTTCTTTGAGGTAAGTAGTCATAGAACCTCGTCCTTGTCCGCCTTGTTGCTGTGCTGGTATTTCAACATATTCAAACTTGCCGATGCTGAAGTTTGCAACTTCCTTTTTGCCGGAATAATATTTCACATCAATCTGTTTTTCAGGTGTAAAGTCGAATTTTCCCCATTGCTCTTTGCTTACCGCAGCTATTCGCATTGGCTTTACGTTGGATAATTGTGCGAAAATTGAGTTGACAATCTTCATGTCGGCAGTGTAAATAGTGTCGTTTTTACTTACTTTCCAAGCATCACCATCTTTATATAAGATTATGTCGTTTCCGTCTTTGATATATTCAATTTTGTCGACAGCTTCCGTTTCAACATTAATAATTTCGTTTTTGAAATTTCTTTCGCCATTTTTGTTTTTGTTTAGAAACATTACAAGTACGACCAAGATTAGCAGTGCAAATATTATAATGCTGGTCCACAGCTTCTTATTTATTTTATTTGACATAATGTTCCTCCATTCTTTTTATTCTTTTATTTCTTTTATGTTGCATGATTATCAGACCGACAACTATGATGATTGCAATTGGCAACAAGAAGTTCATCCATTTCAAAAATGCTTTTCTGCCGTCTTCAAGTTCGTCTAATGGTCTGTATGATAATCCTTTAGAGCGAAGCTCTATCAATCCGGTGTCGTCCGACAGCCAGTCTATGGAATTTGCAAAAAGGTTAATATTATCCGGATTTATTCTTTGTTGCCCTTGGCTGACAGCGTAGTCACCATCTCCGATGATTACTATAGAGGTTTGTGGTCCGTTGTTAAAGCTGCCGGTCAGTATACCGCCCAATGTTATGTTAGAAATCGGATAATCGGAGCTGTTCCATTTTTTTTGGAGGGTGATATATGCAGGTAACGTTTGTGTTCCAGATGTTTCCGAAGACATGAGTATAGGTGTAAATTCTTTGCCGTCAATGCCGGTGTAAGCTATTGAAGCAGGGAACATTAGCAATATACCTTGTAATTTTTCCGTAATTGGGTGGTCTGCAAAGTTCGACACTATCGGCATATAAGGGAAAGCTATTGGAATAGTCATGTTGAAAGATCCTTGTTGCTGTTGAACGCCTATGTTTCCGCATTTTTTGTCTATTACAGCATTGTCTTCTATCATCACGCCGTATTTTGCGAGCCAGCCTTCAAGTCCTGTTCCTGTAGCAGTTATCTGCATTGTTTGTTGCAAATCAGCGGTGATATGTTCTATGTTGAGCATCAGCTTGCCACCGCCTGCGAGGTAGTGGTCTAACATTGCCAACTCTTCGTCTGTGTATTGCTGAGTGGCTTTAGTGATAACCAAAGTTTTGTATTTCAACAAATCTGTTTCCGTATTTAAAGTGACAGGTTCTATGGTGTACAAAAATGAAATTTCGTTCAGTGTCTGGCTCAAACTTTGCATTGTCGCCTCGCCGTGTCCCTGAACAAATCCTATATAAGGCTTCTCGGTTATTGTAAGTTTCTTTATTGCAGTCGACAGAGTATATTCGAGAGCTGTTCCTTCTTGGATTATCGGAATTGATTCTTTTTGTGTTCCGACTTTGATAACTGCGCCGATGTATGCTTTCTGTTGTTCAACTTTGTCTTTTGCTCTTACGTTAATCAGCACCGGACGGACACCATCTTGCATTGCTGCTTGTTCAAGCTGCTGGTCGTCACCCGGGTCAATAAATTCGTATACGACCATTCCTTTTGAAATAGAAGAGTATTCTTCAACTACATCTTTGAAGTCTTTCCTTACTTTGGAATATTGCGGTGGTAAATCTTTTGTAAAATATGCAGTGATAGTTACAGGCTCAGTGAGATTTCTGAGGATGTTTTTTGTGGCTTTACTCATGGTATAGTCTTCATTTTGAGTTGTATCAAAACGTTTATAAAGACTGCCGGAGATAATATTGATTAAAATTATTATACCGAAGATAACTAATAAAGTATATGTTAACTGTTTTCTTGTTTTCATAAGGCGATAAATTAATTAGTTGGCTAATTTTCTTTTTGCGATTACAGATTCTGCTGCTATTAATCCGGCGGCTGTCAGAGATATAAAGAATATAATGTCTCTTGTGTCTAAAACGCCGCGAGCCATTGATTCAAAGTGAGTTCCGGTGCTCAGAAACGAGAAGATGTCTGCTATAAATCCGTGCAGGCTGTTTCCTAAGATGCCGGCGATGAAGTGGAAAAATATGCCTATGCAAAGGGCAAGCAGTACGGCAACAACCTGATTTTTGGAGATGCTGCTGGCAAAAATACCGATTCCTATATAAGCACTGCTCATCAAAATTAAGCCTATATAACCGGATATCGTTGCTCCGTGGTCTATTTCTCCAATGTTGGCAACAGTAATATAATAAGGTATTGTCAACGCTAATGCAATGATAATCAATATTAATGCCGATAAATATTTGCTGAAGACGACTTGCCAGTCGCTGACAGGTTTAGTCAGCAGCAGTTCAATGGTTCCGGATCTGTTTTCTTCTGCCAAAGAACGCATTGTAATCAATGGAATGAAGAAGAACAGCGTCCAGTAGCTGATTGAGAAAAATGTGTTCAAAGTTGCCTGTCCCTGATAAAATATGTCAGCTCCTGATGGCAGCCATGTGAAAAAGCCTGTAAATCCCAAAAAAATCACGATTAATATATAGGCTATCAAAGATTCGAAAAACGTTTTTAACTCTTTATAAGTTAATATCCATGTTTTATTCATTTCTAAAATATATTATGGTTAAACTTTTAATTTGATGTTAATTCTTTGAAGATGTCTTCTAATTTTGTTTCTACAGCCGACATTTCGGTGAGAATCCAATTATTTTTAACACAGGTGTTAAAAATTTCGCGTTTAGATGAAGCGTTTTTGTTGGAGTGGATTTCAAATTTATTTTTGAAATCTTTGACAAAATCCACGGAGATGACGGTTGAAATTTCAGCAATAGCCTTAAATATTTCATTTGGGTTGCCGTCTTCAATTTGTACTGTCAGCACTTCGGCATCTTTAGAGTGTTTTCTCAGTTCATCGGCGGTGCCGTCAGCGACTATTTTGCCTTTGCTGATAATCAGTATTCTGTCGCATGTAGCTTCTACTTCTGCCAAGATATGAGAGCTGAGGATTACTGTTTTTTCGCGTCCGATTCTCTTTATCAGCTCGCGTATTTCCATAATTTGATTAGGGTCGAGACCGGAAGTGGGTTCATCAAGTATTAGAACTTCAGGGTCGTGGATTAACGCTTGTGCTAAGCCGACACGTTGTTTGTAGCCTTTAGACAATTCGTTGATGTTTTTGTACTTTTCTCTTTCTAAGCCGCAAACTGTGACCATCTCTAACAGCCGCTCGTCTACATCACTTTTTTTAACTCCCTGAAGCAGTGCTGAATAGCGAAGGTAATCTAAAACAGCCATGTCTTGATATAAAGGGTTACTCTCAGGAAGATAACCTATCAATGGCTTTACTTTTTCAGGCTCTTTTGTAACAGAGTATTTGCCGATTGTGATTTCTCCCGATGAAGGAGCAAAATAAGTGGTGATGGCTTTCATTGTCGTGGTCTTACCGGCACCATTTGGACCTAAAAAACCAAGCACTTCTCCTGTCTTAACTTTAAAAGAAATATTGTCAACAGCCTTTTGGTTGCCATACTTCTTGGTAAAATTTTTAACTTCTATATCCATAATGTCTTGATTAAAATTTCAAGATGCAAATTTATACTATTGTCGTGTATTTAGTTGATAATGTTAACAATATTTAACCATATCATAATGTTTCTTTTAGCAACTTGTTGACTTGTGTTTTTTCGCCGACAACCCATACTAGATCACCTTCTTCAAATTCGGTTTTTGCCGGTGGATTCATATAAGAATTTCCATCACGTTCGATGCCGACAATCAGACAGCCGGTACGCTCTCTTATTCCGCAAGTGAGTATCGTTTTGTTTATCAAATCGGAGCTTTTTTCTATGATGAATGATTTTAACAGCATGTCTTGTTTGCTTGTAACAGTATTTGCCTCCTGTTCTATTTCCTGCGTAAAACTTGATATCTGGGTATCGGTACCTATCACAATAAGAGAGTCAAAAGGGTAGACACAGTCGCTGCCGGAAGGCAGGTTGATGGTCCTGTTACCTCTCTCAATTTTAACAATGTATACGCCGTGTTTGCTTCTGATGTCTGTTTTGGCAAGTTCAATGCCGATATATTTTGAATCCGGTGAAACCTGAACACGAGCGAGATGTATGTCTCTGTCAGACAACTGCTCTGCAATACTGCTTTTTAGCGGATTCTTTTTCCTGTTTTCTTCTTCTTTCTGATTTAGATTTGCAACAAAATGCTTCTCTATTTTAGAATATCTTTTTTTACTACGTCTTGAAAATGCAAATAAAGTAAGTACAGCAACAGCTATTGGTATTGTAAACCACACAAATGAGTTGAACGCTTTATACAAAATCATAATTATAAAAGCTGTGGATAATATAATTCTGAAAATCAACAAAGACAATAAGCCGCCTCTGTTGTATCTGTTGTTGTCCCATAATTGTATAACTATTTCGTTATCGGATTTTTTATTGCTCATCATTCCTCTGATAAAAGGAGAGCACAGGGTAATTGTTATGGCTGCATAAATAAGGTTGCCATATTTTATTTCTAACTTTTCAGTGATAAATGGGTGTAGATAATTGTTTGATAATAAGATAATTGTGACGAGTACAACAGCGAAGACGAGTATTCTTGTTATATAGTGTTTTAAAAAAGTTTTCCAGCCGTTATTGGTGTTAGCTATAGAAGTTCCTTCGGAGTATCGTTCCAAGAAATTTTTTGTTTTATCGGACAGTCGCGGGTAGATAAAGTTGTAAATAGGTGTTGAAGTTTTAATGGCGTAAGGTGTCACAAATATTGTTATTACAGATACAACCACGATAATAGGGTAGATGACTTCGCTTAGCACGCCAAGACTGTAACCTAATGAAGCGAGGATAAATGCAAATTCGCCGATTTGACTTAAGCTGCATCCAACTTGTATAGAAGTTTTCAGCAGTTGTCCGGAAATCATGGAGCCTAAGAATGCGGAAAACGATTTAAAAACGATGACTACGGCGGCGAGAATAAGTATAGTCCAAATGTGATTGACTATAATTGTCGGGTCGATTATCATGCCTACGGATACAAAAAATATTGCGCCAAACAAATTTTTTATCTGTGTAACAAGTTTTTCGATTCTTTCACCTTCCAATGTTTCTGCCAAGATACTACCCATTAGAAATGCGCCAAGTGCTGATGAAAAGCCGGATTTTGTTGCAAGTACTACCATCAACAGGCAAAGTCCGATAGAGATGATTAGCAGAGTTTCATCGTTGAGCCATCTTTTTACTTTTTTGAAAAATGTGGGCAAAACATATATCCACACGACAAACCAAATCACCAGAAAGAAAATTAGTCGCACGAGGCTCATAAGCATCTCGGTACCTTCAAACTGTTTCCTTACAGCCATAGTAGATACTACCACCATCATGATGACAGCTATCATGTCGTCGACAATCAATGTGCCGAACACTATCGAGGCGAACTTCTGATTTTTCAGTCCCATTTCATCTATCGTCTTGATAATGATGGTAGTAGACGACGTAGACATCATGGCACCCAAGAAGAAGCTGTCAATAAGTCCCCATCCTAACAGTTGTCCGACAATAAATCCGACACAAATCATAAAAAACAACTCGGTGCCGGCAGTTATCAGAGCAGATCTGCCTACGTTGATTAACCGCTTTAAGCTGAACTCCAAGCCAAGTGCAAAAAGTAGAAAAATAACTCCGATTTCTGCCCATATTTCTACGCTGGAAGCATCAACAACGGTTGGAAATATGTCAATATGTGGTCCTATTAATATGCCGGCTACAATATAGCCTAAAACTAAAGGCT
>JALNXP010000134.1 GCA_023230285.1 Bacteroidales bacterium
TTCAAAAAAATTTCGACCGCCAAAGGCGGTATTCCTTGCGGCTTTTAATGCCGCAAGGAAAATAAATCAAATAAATTAAATAAATCTAACACGTTTCACTTTTATTCTGCAACAGGGCGAACCGATAGACCGCCGTAGCGGTAGTACCAATACGTGTAGTGGTAGCTACCGTGGAAGTAAAGGTAGTACGCGTCCTGAGTATAGCTCCCGCCGGGCGGAGCACTCCAATAGTCCCCGTACCCACCCGTGCTGCGGAGCGACGCCCCGTAGCGACAACCGGCAGCCGGAAGAAAGATCGAATTTTCATTTGGTCCGGTAACTTTATACCCCTTGTGTCCGCCTTGCGTAGTCCATTGCCAATTGCATTTGTTTATAAGTTCATTAAATTCGGATTTGGTGGGCAATCGCCACTTGCCGCCCCAGTTGGCGCGGGCGGCATCATATTGCGCATTGCCCGCTATGTTGCCAATGCTTTTCTCCCACGTTTTACAATTTTCGTCATAATATTCCGCTTTGGTGCTTATTTCGCCCCACGCATAATAGTTGCCGTAGTCCGAGGGGGTGGAGGCACCTATATTGCAGGTCGCCCATTTTAATCCGCTCGGTAAACCAAGGTCAACATAGTTGTGTCCGTTTAATGTGCCGGTGGTCGGTGCCGCGGATGCGGGTGCCGCCTTTGCTTTCACCGTTACATCACAAGTAGCGGTTTTGCCGCCATCGGCTGTTGAGACAATAATCGTGGTGCTGCCGGCACTTTTGGCGGTTAGCGTTATCAAAATTTTGTCCGATGACAAGCGTTTCATTGAATTGTCTGTTATCGGTACTACCGTTTTATTGCTGCTGTTTAATGATATGCCGTTATTGGTCGCATTACTCGGAGAGATGGTCGCGGTTAATGTAACCGTTTCTCCTTCTGTTAAGGAGAGAATAGTGCGATCTATGCTAACGCTGCGCACTGAGATGGTGGCGGGTGCTTTTTCTTCAGTTTCTTTCTGCTTTTTTATGGGAGTAGTTGAATTATCGGTTTCAGGTGACGGCGTTTCCACCTTTTCAGGTACCGCATCTTTCAAGGTATCGGTGTCGGCGATAAAGCTGACATCCGGCGGTTCCGGTTTATTCATATTGATACCGATGCCTACTCCAATTCCGCCACCCACCAACACGATTCCGAGCAGAATCCACAGCCATAGCAAAGATTTCTTCTTAGGCGGTTGCGGCAGGTTGGGCGAGAACGGCTCCGGAGTGCCGGAGGGCTTTTCAGGAGCAGAAGTAAACGGTTGTGTTTTGCGTTCTGTCGGTCTGCCGGAGGAGGGTTTTTGGGTATCGGTCTTATTGCGCCAAGGTGCTGCCGGCGTTTCGCCATCTAATACTTTATCGGCATATTTGCTAAGTTGTTCTGCAGTCGGTCTGTCCCACGGTTCTTTGGCAAGGCAGTCTTCCACAATCTGCTTCAGATTGTCGGAATAATCCTCCTCGATTTCGGGGACGACTGCGCCGTTTACCTGCATGCCGCCTCCGATGTTTCCGAATGGCGCATCACCGGTCATTAATTCAAAAACGGTGGCTCCTAATGACCAGATATCGCTCGCTTTTATCGGAGTCGGGTTTTTGCTGTACCGCTCCGGACCCATATAGGCTTGTGTGCCCGCAGAGATATTACGCACACTTTTGTTCAGTGAGCTGCGAATGCGCTTGCTGATGCCGAAGTCGGTTACAATAAAATGACCCTGTTTGTCAATCAATATATTGGCAGGTTTGATGTCTTGATGTACGATGGGTGGAGTTTGCTCGTGAAGATAGGCTAATCCGCCTGCCACGTCGCGTATAAATCGCCACAGTGCTTTTTCGTCTGCATTTTGAATCAGGTTTTCCGCAGACCCGTTGGGGCAATAGGGCATTACCAAAAAAGGATGGTTGTCGCAGACATCATAGTTACTGATATGCAGCAAGTTTGTGTGGTTTAATTCAAAGGCGGTTTTAAACTCCGCCTTAAATTCCTCCACGCCTTTTGGGTCGAGTTGGTTATAGATTTTCACGGCAACTTCTACCCCCTGATATTCTGCCAACCACACATCGCCGAAGGAGCCGCTGCCCAATTTGCGAATAAGTTTATAGTGGTTTGCAAATAGTTGATTTTCTTGTAGTTGTGACATACTTTTAACTTAACATTGATACATAAACAATAAAAAATACGATAGAAATTACCATTTCAATAGCACCGATAGTTCGTGCATTTTTGGCATATTTATATTCGGTTTTTCCGTTATTGGTAACTTTAGAAAAACAAAGTATAGCACCAAATACACAGCCCAATAATCCGCCAAGCAGTGCGAAGATTCCTCCTGCGATCATCAATCCCATTCCCTCTTCCGGTTGATACTGATAATAATCATTTTGTATAGGGGGAGCATAATTGGCTGCCGGTTGCGGAGAAAAAACGGCTCCTCCGATAGGAGCGGTACCTTGGAAATTATTTCCTATCATTTGTGTTCCGCCGCTAAAAATTCGGTTCCAATCCAAATTGGCTTGATAGGCAAAATTGATATTATCTCCTCTTTTGACATTAACAGATTGATTATGAATACTTTGCCCATTAATGTATGTGCCATTGGTACTATGATCCGTTAAGGTGATCAACCCATTGTCACTGATAATAATATCAGCGTGATAGCTACTTATTTGAGGATAATTCAAAACGATTTCATTATCTTGATTTCTTCCAATTCTAAATTGTTTCATTTTGTCTGTTTTTAATTGTATAAATAAATTTAATTTCTTGTTGAGTCTTGTACCGGAGCACTCTGGATTTCAGTTGCAGGAGTATGAGGTATCGGTGTTATGTTATTACCGGTGTCGTTTTTTTTCAAATCTTCTTCGATATTTTTTGGTACATTATCAATAATATTTTTTGGGGATTCTGGAGGCGTTTGATGAACGGATTCTTTATCCGTTGGAAGTTGTTTTTCAGCTTCAATGACCACTGTAATTTTTAGGGTATCCTTCTTATTGGAAATGATATTAAAAAAAGTTTCTTGTTGTATGCTGTCTTGTAAAACAGAAACTCGAAGTGTCGAATCATTTTCTCTGTTCAAAGAGATTCTGTTATCTGTTTTTTGATAAGCCCATAAAGTATCTGCCGGTAAAATCTTAATCGTCTGCGCTTTCTCATTAACAAAAGTAAGGGTTGTCGGATTGACTGTATGTTGGGAACTTTTTTTATGATTTTTCCAAAACCAATAACCCCCGGCGAGCAGGATGAAAATCAATATTGCAGATAAAACATAAATAATCAGATTTTTGAGTCCCAATTTTTTGTTTATCTTTTCAAATTTAGATTTGGTAAATTCATCTTTTGTATTTTTTATATCATTATTATTTAAAGGCTTTTTAGCGACAGGTCTTTTAGGGCATCCTGAGACTATTTTACAGAGTGTAACGGTTGTGTTATCAGTCCAGTCGGCATTTTTAGCAGCTTCGAATAATGCTTCTCGGCATTTCTGCATGTCGTCACTATTTTGAGCAATAACGGCTTCCATTTCATTGTCGCGTAACACGCCACAAAGTCCATCGCTGCAAATCATTATGATGTCGTCGTTGCACAAATCTACAGTTACAAAATCGGGGTTAGCTTTTTGATTTGGTTCGCCAAGGCTTCGGGTAATAATATTGCTGTTTGGGTGGTCAAAAGCGAGTTCCGGCTTCAGCAGTCCGTTGTCGACAAGTTCCTGAACGTATGAATGATCTTTGGAGACTTGTTTTAGTCCGCAATTCGGATTAAACAGATAAGCACGACTGTCGCCGCACCACCCTATATATGCCTTACCATTTAATATCCATGCAATAACGATAGTAGCGCCCATGCCTTCCTTATTTTTATCACGCTCGCCTTCTGTCTTAATTCTTTTATCAGCTTCTACAATTACTGTTTTTATAAATTTCCATATTGAATCTTCAGATTTTAGAACTGTGTCGGTAATTTTTTCTGAAACAAAAAAATCTTTAACTGTATTAACAGCGATTTCGGAAGCCACGTCTCCGGCATTCATTCCGCCCATTCCATCAGATACAACCATCAGAGTACCTTTTTCGGTCAGAGTGTATTCTATATTTTGAGGCCATATCCACTCATTATCACCAAGGTCAAAATCCACGACAAAATTATCTTCATTGTTTTTATCGGGACGTCCGCCACGGTCGGTGTAAGCTGCAATTTTAAATGTTATCTTTTTCATCTTTTATCAATTTTTGTTGTTTTTACCTTTTTTATCTTCTTTATCCTCTACTTCAGCCTCATCTGTTTGAACAGGTGTTGCCGGTGTTAAAATAATCGTTTTATCATCTGATTGATAGCTTACAGCAGAAACAACATACCACTTATCTTTTATCTTTCTGATAACTCCGGTCAAATCAAATCTTATTTTACCGACACCATCAAAAACCGGATTGATATAAAATCCGCCAAGAATAGTTTGTGTGACAGCGGGCTTTTTTATTTCATATTGAAAAATATCTTCTTGAAATTCCAATTCTGTTTTATAGATAGTCAATTGCAGAGATATAGTGTCATTTTCTGCCACATCACTTTTACTGCCGACAAAAACAAGCCAACCTTTTTTCTCTCCGATTCTTTTTGTGTCTAAAGTAAGCCCCTGTTCAAATTCTGAAAAAGGGACATTATATAAAATACTGTCATGAAGAATTATAATATCATCGATATTAAAAGACATGCCGGTAAAAGCACTATCTGTCAAACATCTATAATAAGTTTTATACAGTTTAGGCTGATATTTCAGGCTGTCTTTATATTTATTGTAATTAAAGTCGTATTTCCATGGGTATATAGCTTCATCAAAAGCGCAAAATCCATTTGTCGTCATAATTCCCAAGGAATAAGTTTTTCCAAAATAATCCTGATTATTTCTGCCATAATATTTATTAGGTATAGTAGAGGTATCACACAACTGATATGTTTGTTGAATAACAATTAAACCGTGTTTTACGGCTTCTTCAATAAGTTGCTGATTAGAAGATTGAAGACCTTTTAGTGGTGGCAGCTGTGCATAAAACAAGTTGCATAAAACAAAGCTAAAAACGAATGTCATTAATAATTTTTTCATGATATTTTATTTATTTAATTGACGAAATTGGAACGATAAAACCGATATTGCGTCCGGCACCGGCTGACACTATACCTATGACTTGTAGTTTTCCGGAAGAGTTTGTATAGAAAACAGGACCGCCGGAGTTGCCGTGTTCGTAATTAGTGTCTGTCGTAAGTATTAGACCGTCTTGAAGTCCTTCACGAGATACTATGGCACTTCCATATATAGGGTTGATGTCGTCTTCTGCGGCACCTATACCTAAAGGGAAGCCCAAAACTATTAATTTTGTTCCTCTATCCAAGTGGTTTGATTTTTCGGAGGCATAACTCAGACCACCTGTTGCATTTATTGATGTATAAGCCCAGTCTGTATTATTCAGAAGGGCATGCGAACATTTAGTACCATCTTCAAAGACACCGTATTCATCTTGGCTTCTATTGCATCTAAAGTCAGAAGTTTTGAAAGTAAAAGCATCTCCTGAGCTGGAATATGCACTGAAGTAAGCTTCAACATCACCGCCATTGATAGCATAAAGGTTTAATTTAAACATAGTTTCATCTGTTTTTCCTCCCTGTTGCCAATAATACCATGGTTCTGCAACGTGGCGAGCAGTAACAAATCTACCATCATCTAATAAAAAGCCTGTACCGGTCCAGCCTAAATCATTTAACTCCATTGTCTCGTAATTATAAGATATAACAACCTTGTTTGCTTGAATATAATAAATATTTGGCAAGCATCTTTCTATTTCAAAATTATCTATACCATCTCCTGATGCTACTATATTTTTAGGTATTGTTTTAATAGAATCCTCCAATTGAGCCATTTTATTTTTAAATTCTCGTTCCATCTGGTCAAGTTGAGCTGTGGTGGTTTCAGTTATTTCTTTGATTTTAGCCGCATGTTCTTCTTTAATCTTTTCAAATTCAGCAAGAGATGCCTTTTCCTTTTTATTTGCTTTATCGATACTGTACCATAATCCGCCGCCTAATCCTAAAACAGCTAACAGAAGTACGCAAGACATAACTGTTATGGCTGTCTTGTACGGTCTGAGTGCTTGCTGTCTGAACAAATTCAAACGGGCTGTCATGCCTATACTTTTTACTAAAGATTTTTCGCCTTGCGGGACGATAAAGCCGAGTTTAGGTCCATTCTTAGAAAGCTGAATTTCATCACCGTTCTGTAAATACCAGCGGTCTTTTACAGGCGTACCATTCAAATAGGTTGTATTGGTTTTGGAAAGCTGTACCAAAGTCCAATTATTGCCATCTTTCATAATAGCTGCATGTTTCCTGCTCACTGTAGAAAAATTGTCATCAAAACGCACCTGACATGAAGGATCTCTGCCAATGACAATGTTGTCTATGATTATCGGCTGTGATTCACCGGCTTGGTGATATTTTGAAGTCACTTTATGCTCCAAAATATAATATGTCTTACCGGAAGCATTAAAAATAGAACTCATTCCGGCTCCTACGGAGCCGGAAAATGATTGTTTGAAATTTGTAGTTTTCTGTTCCATGATTATTTTTTAATTAATTTTATTTGTAAAATCTGTTTATTAAATTTTCTATCATATAAGAAT
>JALNXP010000135.1 GCA_023230285.1 Bacteroidales bacterium
ATTCGTTATCCGAATTAGCAATAGGAGGTTCTTCAACAGGCACAGGCATAAACACACCTCCCGGCTACGACCTTAAAGCAGTAGAATATATCAACAAATTCAGCGGCTATCAATTTTATGTTTCGGACAACAAATTTGAATCATTGGCTGTACATGATGCCGTTGTGAATACCTCATCGGCATTAAAGACGACAGCCATGAGTTTATTCAAAATAGCCAACGACATAAGATTAGAAGCATCCGGTCCGCGGTGCGGAATAAGTGAAATCATCATACCATCAAATGAACCGGGTTCATCGATAATGCCTGGTAAAGTAAACCCGACCCAGTGCGAAGCTGTAACTATGGCATGTGCCAAAATCTTCGGCAATGACACTACCATCGCATTTGCAAACAGTCAGGGACATTTTCAGCTAAACGTATTTAAGCCGGTAATGGCATTTTGCGTAATAGAATCGGCACGACTGCTAGCAGAGGTTGTTACCTCTTTCAGTAATCATTGCATATCCGGAATAGAGCCTAATTATAAAAACATAAAGAAAAATTTAGATAACAGCTTAATGTTAGTGACAGCATTATCTCCGGCAATAGGATACGACAAAGCCGCTTTGATAGCAAAAACAGCTCTCGCTGAAGATATTACTCTCAAAGAAGCAGCCATAAAATTAAACCTGATATCCGAAACAGATTTTGACAATATTGTCAATCCTGAGCTGATGGTATAATATAATTGGTAGAAATCTACCAATTATATTATTAATTAATTATTCTTCTGTTGGAGGAACTTCGTAATTAACTGCATCTTGAGCAGGGGTATTTTCCAAATTCTGTCTCAATTCTGTATCAGCACCTTCTGCATCTAAATATTTAGAACTTGACGGAATCAGAAAAACAGAAAGCAAGCTCAGTACACACAAAGCAATTGCAAGAGTCCATGTTCCTTTTTCGAGGAAGTCGGCAGTTTTTCTTACTCCCATATATTGGTTTTGACCGGAGAAGTTAGAAGCTAAACCACCACCCTTTGAATTTTGAACTAATACAACAATAACCATCAACACACAAGCGATTAGAATAAACGCTAAAATCACATAATATACTACCATAATAACTTATATTTTATTTTCTATTTTTTAATCTTTCAATTTGGGCTGCAAAATAACTACTTTTTTTTGGCATTTTCAAATTTAATTGACGATAAATTTTTATTGCTTTTTCAAAGTTACCCTGTTTTTCATAAATCAAAGCCAAGGTTTCACTCACAACTTCCTCATTATCAGTATCGCTATCTTTTGAAGCCTCATCAATATTAAACATACGTTCTGAAGATTTTGTGCTGTTTTTATCAACAGAAAAATTCAAAAACCTATCAATAACATCATTTATTTGGTTGTTTTTTTGTTGATTTTTATCTTGATTTATTTCAAATTCGGATAATTTTACATCAATTTTATATTCATTGGCATCAACTTTATTGTTAGAAACTGGTTCATTGACAACTTCATATTCTCTTTCCAACAATTTTCTAAGCACATTTCTGTCAGAGATAACGTAAGCAGAACTGCCGACAATTCTATCATATCTAAAATCTTCAGTTTCAAATAATAATTTCAAATACAAAAGGTGAGCTGACTGAAAATACGGATATTTATCAATCAATTTTTCAACATCACCAATTGAATTATTATCTTTTGGGAGAGGATTAGTCAGATATTTTATAAAATTATCTCTTTCCATAATTACCAATTAACGACAGCTTTATTATACATATCATCTATAAGGTCTTCAACTATTTCTGTCACGATAGACTCTTCAACATCGCTAAGGTTAAGAGAGCTATCGTAATCCACATATCTTGTAAAAGAAGTTTCGTAGCTACTTTTTTCGTTGACGGTATTCACAAATTTAACTTTAACGGTAATTGACAGCCTGTTCAATGCGGCGGTTTGGTTATCTGTAATAGCCTGAGGTGTTGTTGAATAAGAAGTAATGGAGCCATAAAATTGCATATCACCATCTTCGTCTGTAAGCATTAAAGAAGTTTGAGTTAAAAATCTATCTTTAAGAGCTTCTGTAATAGTTTGGCTAAGCGTAGGATTAACGATAGAAGCTTGATTTTTAAAATACTCGATAGAAACGGTTTTGACTTCAGGTTCGATAGAAGCGCCTGTAAATGAATATATTCCGCATGATGAGCAAAGAACTATCAACGTGCAACACACTACAATAAAACGTACTTTATCAAAGCAAGCCATATTCATCAATTTTACGATACAAAGTTCTTTCAGAAATTTCAAGTTCTTTTGCTGCTTTTTTTCTGTTACCTTTATATTTATCCAAAGCCTTTTTAATCAATTTTTTCTCAGCCTGCACTAAAGACAAAGGCTCATCGACTACTTCGGCTGCAAAAATATGTTGTGTACTTTCATTTGCAACATTTGTTTGGTCTGCGACTTCAATATGTGCATCATTTTTAGAAAAATCGTACAGATTATTAGCTCTATAATCGGCTATACCATCATTAACATTATTCATATCTGAAGGCATCAAAGTGCGGACTTCATGAGCAGCTAAATTATCATTAATAATAATATTATCTAAACGGCTACGCAGTTCATTAATATCATTTTTCATGTCAAAGAGTATTTTATACAAAATTTCTCTTTCAGAAAAATCATTTTTACGTTCATTACCATTTCCATGATAAATAGTTGGCACTGAAGTTATTTGTTCGGGCAAATATTTTTTCAGTGTTTCCGCAGATATTTCTCTATTTTTTTCTATGATAGATATTTGTTCGGAGATATTTTTCAACTGTCTCACGTTACCTTCCCATCTATAATTTTCGAGCAAAGCGCGTGCATCGGTAGTAAGTACTATAGAAGGCATTTTATTTTTCTCTGCAAAATCAGAAGTAAATCTTCTAAAGATAGGATAAATATCTTCTTTTCTATCTCTCAGTGGAGGAATATAAATAGGCACTGTATTCAAGCGATAATACAAATCTTGTCTAAATCTTCCGGTTTGGATTAGTTCGGTGAAATTCACATTAGTAGCAGCCACTATACGCACGTCAGTTTTTTCGACTTTAGACGAGCCTACCTTAATAAACTCTCCGGATTCGAGGACTCTCAAGAGTCGTGCTTGTGTTGCCAAAGGCAGTTCAGCCACTTCATCTAAGAAGATGGTGCCGCCGTCAGCTTCTTCGAAATAGCCTTTACGAGTTTCGTGCGCACCTGTAAAAGAGCCTTTTTCGTGTCCGAACAGCTCACTGTCGATAGTTCCTTCCGGTATAGCGCCACAATTAACAGCTATCAACTTTTTATGTTTACGCGGACTTAAATCGTGAATTATCTTTGGAAAGAACTCCTTACCCACTCCACTTTCTCCAAGTATCAGCACAGAAATATTGACCGGAGCTACTTGACAAGCTATATCTATAGCCCTATTTATCAAAGGCGAATCACCTATGATACCAAAGCGTTGTTTAATTGATTTTACATCTGCCATGTTTATCTGATTATAGCATCAAAAGAATCCGAGAACAATTTTATCAACTGCTCCATTATTTTATCTATCTGATTATCTGTCAATGTTTTATCATCATCTCTGATAATAAAACTTATAGCATAAGATTTTTTACCTATGCCTATTTTTTCACCTTCAAAAACATCAAAAAGATTAACTTCTCTAACCAATTTGCTCCCTTTTGTTTTAGTAAGATTAACGATGTCGGCAAACTGTACATCACGATTTACGAGTAGAGCAAGGTCACGTCTTACATCAGGAAATTTAGGTATCGGGCTAAACTTAGTGACATTGTTCATATAAAGCTTAAGCACATTTTCCCATAAAATATCGGCATAAAAAACAGCCTGTTTAATATCAAAATAATCAAGTATATTACGTGGAACAGCGTAAATTTGAGCAACATCAGTTTTAGCTACCGATATAAGCAAAGTTTTTCCAAACTTACCGTCTATAACAGTTTCTTTCCTTTTATCCATATTTACGCCCACAGCGTTAATAGCTCTGATTACTGTTGACTTAACATCAAAGAAAGTATTTTCTCTTTTCTTAAGGTACCAATTTTCGAGTACAGCATCGCCGGTTATCAATAACGAAAGATGATATTCTTCATTAAATCTTTTATCTACAGCAGCGTCTTTAGGAACTTCCGGATTATAGCTATAAATATTGCCAAACTCAAAGAGTTGTAAATCTTTAGCCTTTCTATTAATATTATAAGCAATAGTTTGCAAGCCGCCGAACAGCAAGTCACGTCTTAAAATATTTAATTCTTTAGACAGCGGATTAAGTACCTTAACATTATCTTCCGGTTTAAGTTCTGTTGACAAAGAAGACAAAGCTTCAGCACAAAGAGAATTATTCATTATTTCGCGGAAGCCGTTAGCGACCAGAAAGTCAGACATTTTATTTTCTAACATATCTCTATCAGGATTAGGACGATGGCTCACAGAAAAGTGGTGCATGCTATCTGTTTCCACATTATTATAGCCGTAGATACGCAATATTTCTTCTACGACATCAGCTTCGCGAGTAACATCGTATTTAGCAGTAGGTACGGCGACCAAAATATCGTCACCATTATCTTGCAGCACATTAATATCCATAGATTTAAGAATAAAAATAATTTCATCTTTACCGATAGTTTTACCTATTAAAGTATTGACGTGCTGTAAATTAACATTAACCTGACATCTTTCCATCACTTTAGGGTACACATCTACAATTTCGGAAGCTATTTTGCCGCCGGCGATTTCTTTAATCAATGTAGCGGCGCGTTTCAAAGCGAAGATGGTCATTTCAGGATCTACACCTCTTTCATATCTAAACGATGCATCGGTTTGAAGGGAATGATATTTAGCTGTTTTACGTACAGTTGGCGGGTCGAACACGGCACTTTCGATAAAAACATTCTTGGTATCGTCAGAAATTCCCGACTTGGTACCGCCAAGGACACCGGCAATTACCATACTTTCTTCTGCATTACAAATCATAAGGTCGTTCTCTGTCAACTCTCTTTCCACGTTATCCAAAGTTATGATTTTAGAGCCTTTAGGAAGTTTTTTCACTATCACTTTATGACCTTTAATTTGGTCGGCATCGAAAGTATGTAAAGGGTGACCTGTTTCAAACAAGACAAAATTGCTTATATCTACAATATTATTAATAGGTTTAAGTCCGATAGACATAAGTTTATTTTTCAACCAGTCGGGGGATTCAGCAATTCTGACACCTTCGATGCTGATGCCGGCATAGCGCAGACAAGCTTGTTTATCAACGACTTCTATATCTATTGAAAGATTATGATTATCTACGGTAAATCCTGACACATCAGGAAGTTGCAAATTGACAAAAGATTTATTGCCGGCATTATAATTATCAAGGCTGAGCAAAGCGCAAAGGTCGCGGGCAACGCCGATATGTCCCATAGCATCGGAACGGTTAGCGGTAAGACCTATTTCAAGTACATATTCATCTTGGAGACGGAGATAATCTTTCATTGGAGTTCCGGGTACAGCTTCAGCATTTAGGACCATGATGCCGGCATGAGAATCGCCGATACAAAGTTCATCTTCGGCACATATCATACCTTCCGACAATTCGCCACGCAACTTGCCACGTTTAATAGTCAACGGTGGCTCACAAAAATATAAAGTTGTGCCGATAGTAGCCACAGCAACCTTCTGACCTTTTGCCACATTAGAAGCACCACACACTATACTCAACGGCTCTTCTTTACCTATATTTACTTTAGTAATGCTTAAATGGTCAGAGTTGGGATGTTTCTCACAAAAGATAACTTCACCTACAACAACACCTTTAAGACCGCCTTTGACAGCCTCTTTTTTCTCAACACTCTCAACTTCTAAACCACAGAATGTCAATTTGTCAGCCATTTCCTCAGGACTGAGATTGCAATCGACATAATTTTTAAGCCATGAATAAGAAACCTTCATTTTTATAAATTTTTAAAGTAGACTGCAAAGGTAAAATAATTTTCGCAATTTCTATTTTATAGTTTACAAATTATTGATAATTTTCTTGCAAGCGTAGATTCAAGTAGCATTGCGAAAATACAATAAAGAGTTGAGAAATATAGATTTAAAGGTGTAATTTTTGATTTTTTGATATTATGTCAAATTTGCATTAGTTGCATTTGATTTTAAAGTGTTTATAATCAAGATGTTTATTTACATGTATTGCTTTTCTGTTTTTCTTCTTTTACTTTTTTATGATTAGAAAAGTAACAAAAAAGTCTTCCGCTGCGTCACAACCACATCAGCCAAGGCGGGTCTGCATTGTTGCTTTGCAACAAATTTTGGGTTTGCCTTATCAGCTTATAAATCCTTTGACATGACCCCGTAGGGGTAACATATCTATAGCCTGAAATTTATGACACAGCTGTCAACGATCCCGTAGGGGTCGCATGTTTGTATGGGTCGCTTGTTTGTAATTGATAAACAGCAATTTTTTCTATAAACATGCTTTGTTCCGTCAGAGACAAAAGCTTGGTAGCCGGACGTATCAGTTTATTCATGTTTTCAATGGCTCCTTTTTCCCATGAAGAATAAGGGTGAGCAAAAAATATCTGTGTGTCAAGTATCCATTTCCCAATCGCCAAAGCGTTTACCGTCAACTTCCGGCGGACGTTGGTCTA
>JALNXP010000138.1 GCA_023230285.1 Bacteroidales bacterium
CATCCCGATGGCATTATTGTTGATTCAGATACAAATGATAATTATATTTTTGAAGCAAAAACAGCGGGTTACGATAGCTGGGGTGATGATGTGCCAATCGAATATTACTTACAGATACAACAATATATGTTGATTGCCAATTTAGATAAGGCGTATTTAGCTTGTTTAACTTTAAATAATATGAAAATGCACTATTATTGGTATGATGCTGACAAAGAAGTTCAGCAGCGTATTATTGATGCTGCGGTTAACTTTTGGAATAATCACTTTTTGAAAGATATTCCGCCGGAAGATAAGAAAGATGTTTCAGAAATTGAGCATGTGCCAGATAATTATTTGGAAATTGATAATTTAACGATGCGGGAATTACAGCGTTTAGCTAATTTAAAAGCTGATAAGAAACGGCTGGAAACTCAAATTTCTATGATTGAAGATAATGCCAAAAACTTAATTGCTGAAAACGAAGGCTTAAAATATAACAATGAAATTGTAGTTACATATAAAGCTATTTATTCTAATAGATTTGATACTACAAGATTTAAAAAAGAAAATGCTGATTTATACGAAGAATATATTAAATCGAGCTTATCACGTAGATTTGATTTAAAATTGAAGGAGGTTTAAAATGACATTAGCTAATCAAGTTATCGAGAAAACAAGCAAAAACAACGCTATTGTAAAGCAATCTTTTGCAGGTTTAAAATCAACTGAAATAGAAAAACGGCTGGAAGTATTTAAAATGAAATTTACGAATTCTATGCACTCATACTTGAAGCAACAGATACAGCCAGAACAGATAATACAGATGTCTGCTAATTTCATTATGAACGCTAAATTACAAGAATGCACTCAAGAAAGCATTGTATATGCTATTATTAAAGCGCTGGAGTATGGCTTCCCACCTGCACAACAAGGGCTATTCTATATGTTGCCCTTCAAAAATGATAAAAAGGGTGTTACTGAAGTGCAGTTCATATTGGGCTATCAAGGCATGCTATATATGTTGTATCGCACCGGCGCATTTATTGATATATATAGTGAAGTTGTATATTCAGCAGATGAATTTCAATATGAGCTGGGACTGAATAAAACATTAGTACACAAGCCAGCATTGGTGCAAGATAGAGGTGAAATTCTGTACTGTTACGCAGTTGCTAAATTCAAAGATGGTGGTCATTCGTTTATTGTGCTTTCTAAAAACGATATTGATAAGGTGCGGAGAATAAGTAAAAGCGGTAATTCTTTACAATCACCTTGGTCAACGGCTTACGCTGAGATGGCAAAGAAAACAGCGATACGGCGTTTATATAAATATGCTAATAGATACCCTGCGGTATCGAGTAATATATTATCAGCTTTCAATGAAGATGAATCGGCGGAGTATGATAGTAATAAGATCGGTAATAATATTGAATTTTCAGCTTACGAAGATATTATGCAAGTTGAAGATAGCGATGAGCTTGTTGCGAAGCAGGAGGCAACGATAACGCAGTAAAATTGTAAGAAAATGGAGGTGTTGCAGTCCCACCTTACAAGCTGCAAACTCCCCTGTAAGCTGTGATACCTCCGATATATTTGTTATTTGAAAATTATGTGAAAATTATATTATGAGGAAGGAGTTATTATATTTTGCAAGTATAATTTTAGCTGAATTGAATTATTAATAGTATAACAATTATTTTATTAATTAAACTATTATTCAATTATTTATGCAAATTTACTATTGATAATTCAAAAATTATTGGCGCGGCATGATCGTTAAATAAGTGTATGATTATGCCGCATGATTAAATAAATTATTGACAGGTGATATAATGATAAGAGAGTATAAAACAACATTAAACGATGTCCAGAATATTGTATTGAATCTGGCTTACAATTAATTGTAACGAAAGTTACTAATGGTGATTTAAATTTAAAAATTGAGAGGTGCAATAATGAATAATCCCAAGAATTTAGAAGAAGCACTGGCGAATGTGCCAGCTGAAAGCGTAATTGAATTTACAAGGCAATTCCGAGAGTTCTACGAAGACCTTGCAAACAAGCGTAAACTCGAAGCGTATAAAAATTGGCTGTTTAATAATTTTAGTCAAAATTGAGGAGAGTAATAATGCTAACTGTTTATGATGTGAATACTGCTATAATAACAATAGAAAGCATTGTTGCTAAATATAAAAAATTGAGGAAAGAAACAGGAAACGAGCTAAATTCTTACGAAAATAGATGTATAGCTCAAATGAATAATATTTTAAAAGATATACTAAAAACACAAGTGCAAACTGAAATATGCGATGCATTAATGAAATTACAAGAGGAGAATAAAAATGTATTTTAAAAATAAGAACGCCAAGCCGTTTTTAAGCAATAAAAATTACCCTGAATATTGCCGTTATTTATTGCTTGATTTATCGGATAAAGATGAGCCAGTAGCGATAAGCACTAATGGTGCATTATTAGTGATAATTCCAATCGTTATAGAAGATGACGATTTTACAGATTTTGAAGAGAATTTTCCTGTATTTTTAACTTGGCAAATGGTTGATGCTATTAACGACAAAAAGAATAAGCATTATCAAATTTGCAAAGATGGAATAAGAGCAGGTGGTATTTTATTCCCACACTTAATCAGCACTACTAATGAGGAAGTGTTTTTCCCAAATTACAATGATAAGGAAGGCCCCTTGAATGTGCCTGGTGATTTCTGTTTTAATTTGCAAATACCTTTTAAGCAAATTTACAAGATGTTTCGGGCTTATGGTAAATTACCAAAGGAGGCTACGATGCAAGTATTCAGTAAAGGTTACCCGGATGGCACTGTGAAAGATCACTTCCGTTTATACGACGATGATGATGAGTTTATTGGCATTGGTATGATGGATCTTAATATAATGAAACATTATGAGAAGATGGATGAGACGTTACATAAATAAAAAAAGCCCCAATAAGAAGATTATTCTAAACTGGGGCTACTCTCTTACAACTCAGCCATTGCTGGCTTCGTTTTATTGTTCTAAGAGTTACAAGCAAGGTTTTATTAAACTTAAACCTTATGCAATTTAACACATTTTATTTAAATAGCAAAGAAAAAATGAATAATATTATTAAAAGGAGATTATTATGGGATATCGAATAGATGTATTTAGCTCAGAAGTATTAGCAACTTACGATTATGATAAATTTAAACTGATAAAAGGTAATCGTAGAATTGATAATAATAATTTAAAAAGATTAATCCAATCAATGAAAGAGCGGGACAAGAAGCCCATTCCCAAAATGGTCGGTGGAAGACCATATTGTTGAAGATAACGAAATGGTGCAATGAAAAATACAAAAGAAATCATACAAAAAGAAGTTTCAATTGCACTTATTGTAATTGCAATAATTTATATAATAATTAAAATTTACTTGTAAACGAGGAGGTTCCAATGATTATCACCATAATTATAGCAATAATTGTAGCGGTGATTACAATTTTATCTTTACGCTATAAAAAGCATAAGCCCCAGCCAGCGACAATGGTCAACGTTACTTGTTTAGATGTAACAGAAATGTTTAAGAACGTCCCAACAATTGATGCTGCGGGACTTGAAAGATTAAAAAAAAGTTTCAGCAATTTCCGAGCTGCGCTTGAAAAAGAAGGACAATTCGATGCGTATATGAATTTTTTAGAAAAAACGAAGCAAGAAATCCTTGCTACAAGAAATAATTAATTTATCAATTTTTGAAAGGATATTACAATGAATATCGTAACAATATTAGTAATTGCAATTTGTGTGATAGCAATTTATTATGCAGTAACAGGCTATTACACTTGCCGCTGTTGGAGTTCTATCCGTAAATTAGTAGAATTAGAAATAGCAAGTATGGAAAAGGAATGTAACGATTTAAACGAGCTGAGTAATGAA
This sequence comes from Bacteroidales bacterium, assembly GCA_023230285.1. GTDB lineage: Bacteria > Bacteroidota > Bacteroidia > Bacteroidales > BM520 > RGIG7150. The sequence goes on from JALNXP010000138.1 coordinate 3,906, forward strand.
AAAGAAAGCTAAAAAGGATAAATACCATAATAACTATGAATACGAAGAGCGAGCCGCTATTTACGAACATTATAGCGGCTTCTCGAAAACGGAAGCCGAATTCTTTGCTAAACGGCACATGGAATGGCTTGATTTTTTGAAAAAATGGGAGTATCATCAACAATAAATAAAAAGGAAATAAAATGCAAAATCAATGCACTTGCAGAAATAATGAATTTGAAAATATAAGACAAAAACTTATTTTACAAATTTTTAACGGCGCAATCGTTAAAAACGATGCAATATTATCACCACATATTCATATAGATATACCAAAAGAAGAACGTCCACCTGATATTATGCCAGCTGAATATTATACTAAATTACAAAATGATTTATTAGTGATGCTTGGGACAATTGTTAATAAAAACTACAAATGCTGTTCCGATTTTTTACGTGTAAAAATTACTGAATTGTTTATGGAGAAATATTTGTATGTTTTCAATGATGAGAGTAAAAAGGAGTTCTTACAAGAATTAACTGATGCGATGACCGAATATAATATTTACGTTAGAGCTGAAAAAGTCAATGAATTTAATCATAGAGACCCGAGATTTGAGCCGTTACGTAATAGAATAACAGATATATTAGTTAAAAACGATATACCTGTAATTATCAATAATCCAAAGCAGCGTTATAATTTAGATTTATACATAGCATTATTAGTGCTTTTGAAGGAGGCTTTGGCTTTGGAATTAAAAGCCGAACATGATTTTTATATAAATGGTTGTAAATGCGGCTATGCCAATGCGCCGCAATTAATTTTTTAATTTATTAAGAGGTGATATATGTTTGGCATCCCCGTAAATATGGATCAAGATTTTGTGTTTAAAAACACTTGAAATATTATTCTTAAATCACAGCACTTAACACTATGAATTTAAACAAATTATCATATCGTAAAAAACAAGGAGACACCCAAGATGGCATTAGAATTTATTACATCGCTTTTTAAAAACAAATCAAAAAAAGGCGTTGATTATTTAGTTGGCAACACAATGGATGGCAAGTATAAATATTTGGTATTCCGCAATACTAAAAAAGAAGCTGATAACCAGCCAGATTATCATTTGTATCGTTCCTTAAACGAAGAGTTTGAGCCACCTGATACAAGTAATTATCACAATAAACCTGCGTCCAGCGAGCCGGTAAAAGCTGAATACAAACAAGCCGAGCAAGGCACACAATACGAAGATATACCATTTTAAATGGAGGTTTAATTTGCAAATATACAATCCAAGCTTTCCGCACAATATTGATGCCAGAAACAGCGAAAAACTTGCTAAATTACGGGAGCAATATGGTGCGGTAGGCTATGCTGCTTATTTTATGCTGCTTGAAAAATTAGCTGAAACAGATACAAAAACACTTACTATGCACCAGACCAATTTAAGTAAAGAGCTGGGCATTGACAAAGAAACCTTGAAAGCTGTTGTTAATGATTTCGATTTATTTGTAGTAATTCGATGTATGCGGATGTTCTATTCGCCATATTTGCATGATTATTACAAATTGAATATTCCAGAGCAAATGGAAGATGCAAGTTACCAACGTTGGCAATCTGAGAAACGTAATTTAAGAAGAAGGGAACGGCGCCGTGCTGCAAGAGCAAGAGGCAGGCATACCAAAAGACAATGGGTGCAGATGCTTCAATTCTTCGGGAATAAATGTATTTATTGCGGCGCAACAGAGAATATTGTTAAAAGCCGAGTAATACCACATTGCAGAGGTGGGAGTGATTCAATTAATAATATTCAGCCATTGTGCTTGAAATGTAGCAAAAGAATATCGAATGATGGCTCAGATTATCGGATAACATTTTGCAGGATACACAATCTCAAATTACCCGACTTTTCTGCCGTTTTAGGCTTGGCAATGCGGAGGCACGACACAAAACAAGCAGAAATACCGCAATATAAAGATTATACAGATTTAGAATTATCACCTGAATACGAGCAGAAGGAGGTAGATTATTTAAATTAAACAGAAACATATTGCAGATTTAATTTGTATTTTACGTATTTATGTATTAACTTTGACATAATAAGTATTTTTGAATATTTGTTAAAAATTATGTAAAATTTATATAAAAGGAGATATGCTTTGCAAGAGCAAAACATTAATATAGTTACTTTCAATAGTGATAATTTTAATAATTTCATATTGGAAGCAGTAGACAATGCCGTTGTGAAGGCGATGGAGAAGCACTTAAAAGAACCTGAGCCAGCGGACAAATTGCTTACGATAAAAGAAACAGCTGAATGGTTAAATGTAAGCAGGCAGACTGTTTGGAATCACCACAAGAAAGGCTTATTACCAGCCAAGAAACTTGGGAAGCGATTGTTATTTTCAACAAGGGAAATCGAAAAAGTTATTTCAAATTATACAAATTGAGGAGTTGTTAAACTATGAAAGCAAATAAAGAAGCCGCACCCAAGAAAAATGCGGCTATACCAAACGGAGTTGCTGAAAACAATGTAGCAAAAAAAACGATCAATACTAAATGCAATTTACAACAATCTTACGATATATACAAGTTTAATTTTACGAATTATGAAACATTATACGATTTAGCATGCAGCTGTAATTCGCAACAAGCATACGATTTATTTTTTAAGGGTAGCTAAATGAAGCGATTTACAGAAACAGATAAATGGACAAAAAACAGC
>JALNXP010000139.1 GCA_023230285.1 Bacteroidales bacterium
AACTAATTTGGTCTCCGCATATTCTTTGTATAAGTTGTTATCAATCTTGCAAAGATAAAAATTTTAAAGCAATTCACAACTACTATCTCGTCAATAATTTCTTTTGTCGGTTGTTATCAATCTTGCAAAGATAAAAATTTTAAAGCAATTCACAACATTTACCACCTCCTTGTCCATGCAGTATCAGTTGTTATCAATCTTGCAAAGATAAAAATTTTAAAGCAATTCACAACTACCAGTTTCTCTCTTAGTTTTTTGTCCTGTTGTTATCAATCTTGCAAAGATAAAAATTTTAAAGCAATTCACAACGATGTCTGCTTCTTCCTTGATTGACGGTTGTTGTTATCAATCTTGCAAAGATAAAAATTTTAAAGCAATTCACAACTGTGACGACTGAATTTCAGAAACACATCTGTTGTTATCAATCTTGCAAAGATAAAAATTTTAAAGCAATTCACAACCATTGTCCTTACCTTTGTGCCGCCGGAATAGTTGTTATCAATCTTGCAAAGATAAAAATTTTAAAGCAATTCACAACTTCCAGAGCTATGTTGTGGCGAATCCGCTGTTGTTATCAATCTTGCAAAGATAAAAATTTTAAAGCAATTAAAACAGCTCTAACTGTTGTCCTTCAACATTTAAAGACTTTTCCTTACGACTATGAAACAGCTCTATCTTACCAAACTGTTTATCAGTGATATACATTATGCCCACTTCACCATATTCCGGTAGCTCCCGTTTTGTACGTTTAATGTGAACTTCAGCATTTTCTACGCTGGCACAATGTCTTACGTAAATAGAATATTGAAACATTGTAAACCCGTCTTTAATAAGTTTCTTGCGAAAATCAGAGGCGGCTTTCCTCTCTTTTTTGGTCTCTGTTGGTAAATCAAAAAAAACTAATATCCACATAATTCTATATTCGCTAAACCTATCCATTTGATTAACTCATCGAAGGATATAATATTTTTCTACTCTCTCCTGCAAAACATTTTTGAAGCGAGGATGTTGTGATTGACGCTGCTACCATCAAAGGACGACGAAGATTATTAATACAAACTTCCATCACCGGAATTTCTAACAATTTTACTTTAATGTCTTTAGTGAGAGCAGAACAATCTATTTGACTATCAAATATTTGCATAATCAACCTGTCTACATAAGGACGATAAGGCTCCATTATATCATCAGCTAAACAATAAGCATTATATTTATTTTTATGATGAATCCCAAATGTCGGAAGTAACCCGTTAGAAACAAGAGCACGAGCTATAACAGCTCTTAATATTGCATATCCGTAATTAAGCAGATTATTAGGTGCATCACCTTCTCGTGAACGTACAAAATCTTTTATTGTCGGAAAAGCATTTTTCCAATAATAAGCTGCTGCCCGAGCTTCCTTGTTTTCGCTGTCACCACTTCTGACATCATTTGCCCAATGCTGCATATTACCTATTTCAGCATTACGCATTTCTCTCAACACATGAGCCTGATTTTCGATTTTTGCAATTATAGTTTGTTGCCACAATTGCTTTTTTAACGGCAATGATGCTTCTATCTGATCCCGCATTCGTTCTGTCTGTATGGAGTTACCACATAACGGCAACATAAGTCCGACCGGCAAACAAGTGCTGTCGCATGTTACTACAGCACAATTGTTCTCGAGGAGTTTTTCTAACAATCCTTGTGTTATTGTTATCTGTTTATTATCGAGTATCAGCACACCGATATCTTCTATCGGAATTGTGCGTATGGCTTTTTGTTTTACCTCATCATCAAAATCTCTTTTTTCTATAGCCGGTATTTTAATGACAACTTGTTCATCTTTTAGCGACAAATATGCAGGATTTCCAAAGTAGAGAGTGCGTTTAATCATATTATATTCTTAATATTCTCCTATTTGAACTATTTGACCGATATGATTGATTCGAACTTTAACAATATTCTTAATTTTATTTAGTCCATATCGTTTCCAAATTATTTCTTTTAATACATTATTATTTTCAACGGTTGTTTCCAAATGATGCCTAAATGAATAATCTCCTTGAGTAAGTTTCTGCACTCTAAACAAATTCGGACTAATCTCAGCATAATTGTTCGGATTTTTGAACCATTCTTCATCATGGTCTAACGGATTAAATATCATCTGCTCTCTTTCTACACCGGCACCATCAATATATTTTTCGTAGTGTGGAAATACAAAATATTCATTTTGTTTCATAGTAAACAAAAACTGCCAGCCTTTATCTTTATTATATTCTTTATCTATTATAGGCAAGCCAAGATTAGAACGTGTTGTCGCTTCAAAGAAAGAGACTACATTTTCTTGCAATTCATATTGAATGTTTCCATTTTCATCTTTTACAAAATCACCTTTTTTATCTATGACGGGACTTTTGTAAATTGCCACATGATGATTATTTCCTGTATTTACAAAATCTACCGGTTGAGTGTTGCCATTTTTATCTAAAATGATATTACCCAAATTGTCATGCTTATCATGAAGAGCAATTGCGTTACTTATACCTGTGATTGTAACACGCTTAATAGCAATTCCTTTTTCTTTATTAAGCCAAATAGGATTTTCATTAAGATTTGAAAAAGCTTTTTTCGCATCCCCGCCATATTCTTTAAGTCGCTTTTCTAAAACTGATTTAACACCTTTATCTACGACTTTTTCAATTTTTAAGTCTGATGATATATCTTTCCGTATAGTATAAATAGCTTCTAACCAAACAGTTTTTACTTTATCAGGACATTTTACAAAATGTTGTTCATCTAAATAAACAGGATTTTTCTCTAAACTATTTTTACCGGTAAATGCTTTTTTCGGGTCATTATCAAATTCAGATAAACGTTTATTAAGAGCTTCTCGTTCTTTTTTATTAGCCACTTTTGAAATCATTTCTGCATTAAATGACGCATTTACTTTTTCAAATTTAGTAAAATATTGCTTTTGACTGCCGAAAATGGTTTCTAAGTGTAATTGTCCACGAGGTGTTTGTTGAGTTTTTTTATTATTGCCGCCTTTTTTCTTAGTAATATTAATATTATGGGTAACTACTTTATTTTTAGCTTTAATTGAAATTAGAATGTTTTCCAACTGCCGTTTAGCTTCTGCACGAAATTCATCAGGCATAGGAGACTTCGCTTTACCATTTTCAAAATATTGATTTCTTATTGCATATTCATTGGAATTTGGTTTAAAGCTCGCATTTTTATTGTTGAAATATTGAATAAAAACATCTTTTGTAAAAGCCACAGTAAGCGCATCCATAGCATGATGACGATGGTCGTTACGCTTAGACCAATTTTTTATTCGATATATTTTATTGACCTTTTCTCTTCCTTGATCATCAAGACGTTTGTTTTCAATTACTTCTGTTAAGCCAAGAGCTTTATATTTATTCCAATTAAGTTCTTTCATTATATCTACCAAGCACCAATCCTCTCTTAATTTATCTGTAATTGAACCACTTGTAGCCATAACTCTTCTTGTGATTTCATTTAACATTGCCAATGCTTTTTTCGCAATATATTGAGTATTTCGCAAATCACGATTTATAAAACCGTCAAGAATATCATCTTCCGACATTTTGAGTTTATTATATTTTGTTTTAGAAATTAAAGCAGCCAATTTAATTTCATCATTATCTTCTGCTCTACTTTTAATATTATATAAACGTTCAACTCTTTGCAAATAATTCTCTAATCCTTCCTCGCCATATTTATCTTGTACGAAATCATAAGCCGTTTTATTACCTTTTTCATGATTTATATCACTCAGTTCCAATGTTTTGTTTGAAAAACTATCATCAAACAATCTTGCTTGTGGAATAATATGCTCTATATCGAATTTACCATTAAAAACTTCTGCCGGAGAAATATATGTGTTAGAATATAAGGTTTTATAACCGTTTGCTTTTAACTCAAGCCACAGTTTATATCTAATTATATCTGTTTTACTTATATGAGACAAGTTAAATGGTGCTTGTGATAATATTTTTTTATATTCTTCATGTAATTTTGAATTATCATTAATTAATTTTGTCAACTCCTCACGCTCTTTCGCATTTTTTTTCAATTCACGAGCAAGTTCAACTCTGATTTCATCAAAATGTTTTTCGCCATTGTTATCAGGTATTGCATATTCATCAACTAATTGATTAATTACATTAATCATCTGATTTAGAATTTTTTCCACAACAGGGTTACGCAATGAATTTTTCGGAAGAATTGTCAAATGTTCTTTTAAAACCTTCTGTTGAATTTCTTCTGTTGTCAATGATGATTTAGAATGTTTACCATATCCGGCATAAACACACGCAACATCGTAACCATTACCTTCTTTTAAATGTGGCAAAATTTTATGAATAGCTTTTGCCGACAACGAGCCATAATCATCAAGGAATGTAACATTGGCAAGAATATTAGCAGACACTTTATCAAAACGATAATCTGCCATTAATTTTTCTATTAATTTTTCATTACCTGTTTTTGAATTATCTCCTTCAAAAGAATAAAGCAGGTGCCATAGTTTATAATATGGTTGTACATCTAATTCTTTATCAGAATCAAAGTTTAAAATATTTGTATTCCAACCTAATCCTTCAAAAACAGCTTGTATATAATTCACAACTTCATTTACAGGCTTTTTAAAATCTACGGCATCATGTCCGGACATTTCTATGATTTTACCATAAGTCTGAAATAACGCATATCCTGTACTATTTCCATCTATTTTTTTAAAGTTTAAATCTAAATCCTGAGGATTTTCAAACAATAATTTTAGAACTTCATTCTTAGACATTTTATCACGAATAAACAGCTCTTTTGCTAAAATTTCTTTTTCTTCTTGCTCTAAAAGCCGTCTGCCATTAATTTCGAATTTATCAATATCATCAAATAATGATAGCGTATTATCAATTTTAATCTTTTTCCGTCCTTTAACAGACACTTCTACATTATTTAATGTCTGCCAAATCTTAAATTCTTGGAACAAAGGCGAACTTCTTGGAATCACACGACTTCCAATTGTTTTTACTTTCTTTTTTCCATCAATTTCAACTTCAATTTGACGACTTTCAAATTCACAAAAACTAATTAATCCTTTTTGACTTTTAAGTCTACGCTGATAAAAGATTACCACGTCACGGATTTCTGCTTTTAATTCATCTGTTAATTCTTTATGAAATTGCCTTTGTGTCTCCCAAAGTTTTTCAAATTCATCTAAATAATCTTGGCGATAAAAAACCATATTACGTAAACTTGCATTCGGATTTTTATCCAATACAGCCATTTGATATTGTCCTACTGTTTGTTTTTTAAAATATAATTCTTTACTATGGTCAGAAATAGCGCCAAGATAACCACTTGAACCATTTATTTGCCCATTAATTTTCTGAAAAACAACTATTAACTGTTCCGGTGGAATTTTTTCTGAAAGAGCTTTAACTCTCCATTCAAGATTTTCAATTTTCTGTTCTGTGAGAGAGCCATTACGTTTTTCTCCAACAAGCATTTTTTCTACTTCAATTATCTCATTTTCACCTTCTTCATTATTCCATTTAGTTTCCGCCTCTATCCATTTCCATACAAAATTATCATTTTTATTCTTATCAACAGCTTTTACCGGAGCGCAAATAGCCCAAGTTGCCTTTTCATTCTTACCCTTTAATTCTTCTTTCAAAGCATCAGTCAAAAACGAATAATATTCTTTTTGTTTATTCCAAATTCTATCAAATTCATTCTGCAAATCAGAACGATAAAAGTCAGGAAAACACTTTTTACCATTTTGTAAAAGTTTCAGACAATATTGTCCCGGGGTGATATTATCTTCATAAAGTTTTTTTGCAACATCCATACCGTCAATCAAAGTACCCTCTTCATTACCTTTTGCTTTTCTGCTACTTTTATAGCCACGTTTTTTATTTATCATCAAAAGAACCCGAGCAAATTCATCCAAAGAAATTTCTTCTGTGGCTGCTTTAGCTTTTAAACGATATGTTTCAAAGGTTGTTGCATTTCCTGTTTCAGCAAGAATTGTTTCATCAGAAATAAATTTACTGTTTTTGAATATTTCAATTAGGTTTTCTCTACGAAGTTTGTAACGTTGCAAATTACGACGCATACTACGTTTCAACGTCCTATCAGCATTAGTTGTAATACTTTTACCTTTTTCAAAATTCGTCAACTCATCTACGGTAAGAGGATTTACACGTACTCCAAGTTTAACAATTGAAGATTTTTCTTCTTTATTTTCGGCTTCATTCACCACCGCCCAGCCAATGCTGTTGGTCCCAAGATCTAATCCTAATATCTTTTTCATATTGTGCTATTATACGAATTGCAAATTTAGCTACTTATTCTCAATAACACAATTTTTTTTCTAAAAAAGTTAAAACAAACAAATAATTACTATCTTTGCAACATAAATTTTAAGCAATTCACAATAAGGATTATTCCGTTGTGAAAACATCTAAGGCGGGACTTCACAGTCTCGCTTTATTTTTCACTCCTCACTGTCCTTACGCCCACAGCAACAGCCCCACGCATAAGATGACTCCCGTCACAACTAAGTCTATCAGACAAAAGCCCATGATGTCCTTG
>JALNXP010000140.1 GCA_023230285.1 Bacteroidales bacterium
CTATCTCCAATTTTTACGGTTCCGACACCTGCCGGTGTTCCGGTAAAAATTATATCTCCCATTTTCAGCGTGATAAACTTGGAAATATATGTTATCAACCTTTCAAAAGAGAAAATCATATCATCAGAGCAGCCCACTTGCTTCAATTTTCCATTTTGTTGCAAAGAGAAGTTTATTTTTTTCTTGTCGGCGAGTGAATTAATTGGGATAAACTCACTCAATGGTGCAGAGTTATCGAAGCCTTTGCAAAGTGTCCACGGCAAGCCTCTTTTTTTGAAATCGGTTTGAAGGTCGCGAGCCGTAAAATCTATGCCAAGTGCAATTTCTTCATAATAAGAAGCTGCAAACTGCTCTTGTATATACTTTCCGTTTTTGCTGATTTTTATAACCAACTCCGCTTCATATTGGACATTTTGTGAAAAATCCGGAATATAAAAAGGTCTATTTCTAAGCAACACCGCAGTATCAGGCTTCATAAAAATGACGGGCTCAATAGGAGCCGCTGCACCCATCTCTGCTATATGCTTCAAATAATTTTGACCTACACATATTATTTTCATACGTCCTTTTTTTACAAATATCGGAATATGAAGCTAAAGTCTTTACTTTTGCTTATCAATATTTTACAAATAACGTTTAAAACAACTTAAAATTACCCTGTTGACGGCTATCTGTAAAAATTTTTGTAAACACCTTTTTTGTATATTCAGGGAAGTCGCTTTTTATAATCCAATCATAATACTGAGGTTCTGTTTTAAAAATTTCCCTTACCTCTTTATTCTTATACTTTCCAAATGTAAAAATCTCTTTATTTTGATTATTGAAAACCACATAGCCGGCGAGGTCTACATTTTTGGTCTGATGTGTAAATGCGCTAAGTTTATCTATATCATTAACAATAGGATTAGACACATTCCCATATTGGTCTTTATACTCGACATCATGGTATTTATCTAACTGTGCCAAAAAAATTTCGTACGTTGCCTTTGTATCCGCCATTGCCGTATGAGCGTCCTGCATTTCTTCATGGCAATAAAATTTATAAGCGGCAGAGAGATTTCGCGGCTCCATTTTATGGAAAATATTCTGTACATCAACAAATTTTTTGTCGTTAAGTTTAAAATCAACATCTGCTTTCAAGAACTCTTCTGCTATAAAAGGGATATCGAACTTAATAGCGTTATAACCTGCCATATCTGCATTTCCGATAAAAGTATTTACGTCGTGAGCAATTTGCTTAAAGGTAGGTTTATCTGCAACATCAGCATCAGTAATATGATGAATGGCAGTAGACTCAGCCGGTATAGGCATCTCCGGATTGACCATCCAGATTTTTTCTTCTACAGTGTTGTTTTCATTAACTTTTAGAATAGCTAATTCTAAAATTCTGTCCTTTGTTATAGAAAGACCGGTAGTTTCCAAGTCAAAAAACACTAATGGTCGTTTTAAATTTAATTTCATAGATATTTATAAATATTTTATCCCTCTGAGGATTATGTTAATATCATTATTTATTATATAATTTTTTGCATACAAAAGATTAATTTCTGCAGGATTAACAGCAACTGCTGTCTTGCTTATTGCATTCATCGGTGACAAAACGCCGCGTTTAATTTTAGGCAAATTGACGTAATATTCCGGCTTCTCCGTATAATAGCCCACCCACGATTTTCTGCCCAACATCACATTAAATATATCTGCAAACAAATGCAAAGGTTTCTTTACAATAAAAATCAATATTGGTGATAAACCAAGTACTACAAAAGAGATGACAATATCGAGAATACGTTTGTTTCTTTTATTTGTAATTTTGTTAATTGTATTAATATCAACAACATACAACTCACCGGGCGTATTAATGGAATTACTGCCTATTATCGACACGCTTTCAGCCGGCGCAATTTTATACTCCAAGTCAAACTTTCTCAGAACCGCCATCATGTCGATAATATCTTTAGATGCGATGTCTTTTGCGCAGAATATCAGTTCATTGATTTTATAAATTTGGATAATCTCTTTGATTTGTGAAATATAGCCGACACAATGTTCTTCTTTAGGGCATTTCTCGTCTAAAAACACGAACACTTTATGTTCAAAGTTTAATCCGGTTTGTTCCAACAATGCGCTAACTCGTTTAGTTTCAGCGGGATTACCGATAATAGCTATATTTTTTTTACTTTGATGATACAATGTTATGCCCGATTTTTTGAATTTTGACAATAGAAATCTTGAGCAACACAAGAACAAAACAGCCCATGCTGCGCCGGTGATAATCAGAAAACGAGAGGTACGTAATTCTTCATTTAGAAGTGCGTAAACCACTAAAATTGCGACTGTGCCTATTGTAACGCCCTGCACTATCCGCGTAAGTTTCACCGGTTTATCGTATCCACCACTCAAATAAGTAAATATCAGCCATATAAGCACGTATGCAGGCACAATAAGATATTGATATATATCAGGATAAACTCCTGTATAGCCGAACTTTGTAATTTCCCAAACATGTTTTATAAGAAGGAAACCAAAGTAGATAAACGTTGCATCTAATAAAGGCAAAATCAGCTTTTTTAAGAACCGTTGAACTATTGCTAAGAACGCTCTCATGTAAACAGCACAGTTTATCAAAAAAGAGAATAGTTTCAAATTCTTGTCCGAGAAATGTTTTTTAGCGAAGATAATCATTGCATTATAAAACATATATACATAATTAAAGCTCGCTTTTTTAGTACTTTCACCTTTATAATGGATTATTCTCGTTTCGGGGAAATAATAATTTTTGTATCCGCCCAAGATAAGTCTGTACGACAAATCTATATCTTCGCCATACATAAAGAAAGTTTCGTCAAGAAGCCCCACTTTGTCTAATGCAGATTTACGCATAAACATAAAAGCTCCGGCTAATATTTCCACTTCGTGTATAGTATCGTTATCTAAATATGTCAAATGATATTTCCCGAACTTTTTAGACTTCGGAAAAAGTTTTGACAGTCCGAATATTTTATAAAAAGACACCGCCGGCGTTGGCAGGCTACGCTTAGACTCCGGAAGAAAATTACCCTTACCGTCAACCATCTTTACACCAAGACCGCCGGCTTCAGGGTGCGCATCCATAAAATCGATAATCTTATTAAAAGTGTCGTTCTCGACAACAGTATCCGGATTCAACAGCAGCACATACTCGCCGGTAGCTTCTCTTATCGCCTGATTATTAGCTTTCGCAAAACCGACATTATCCTTGTTGCATATCAACTTAACCCACGGGAAACGCTCGCTAAGCATCTGCACAGAATCATCAACGGAATTGTTGTCTACGACAAAAACCTCTGTGTCTATACCATCAATAGCATTTTCAACAGACAGCAAGCACTGCTCAAGAAAATATTTGACATTATAATTTACAATGATTATTGAAAGCTTCATTTATTATCTTCCGTTTTTAAGTCTGCAAAGTTAAACGAAATTTTCTAATTATAAACAATAATTTTGCAATAAACATATTTTGTCCCGTTAGGGACAATCGCTTGGTAGCCGGTAATTTAGATTCATATACTACGATTCGTTTCCCCGCAGATGGACACAGAATATAAACATTGTAACCAGCTGTACAGCAGGCGGTGATGGTAGAGGTGTGGCACACCGTGTCTCTACTATTACGCCAATAAACGTCTAAACGATTAATTAATGGTGGCGTATTACGATACGCCACCATTCAACTAACCTATTTTATAATTTTATGTGTAATCACCTTGTTTTCAACGGATATGCGGATAATATACACTCCTGTTGAAACATCAGACATGTCGATTTCGGTTGTGCATTGAGGACAGCTTTTGATTAATCTTCCACTGATGTCATAAATCATTATGCTGCTGACAGGTAATTTCTGTTCATTGGAAATATGGATTTTATCCGTCACAGGGTTCGGATATACTTTGACAGTTTCAGACATATCAATATCTGAAATACCTGTAGCAAAGTAGCAATCGTATAATTCGTGTAAAGGTCCGTAAATCAGTTCATCATCTTTCTCTACACATAATAACATTGATGTATTACCTAACAATCCTGCCGTTGCGCTGTTATAAAGCCCTCTGTCACTGCCTATTCCTTCGACCCATGTCTCTTTACCGTATTCATCTTCTTTGCCGGCAAATTGAGTTGATGTCAACCAGAATTTACGTCTGTATGTATTGTCATTTATCATAATTTCAGTTATAGAATCCACAAGCATATCATCGTTATACAATTCAATAACACTACCTCCTTCAGCCGCAAAATCGTACATCAGTCTGTCGTCACTTATTGTGTGACTTGATGCATTATAATTTCGCAACCATACTTTATGGCTCGCATCTTCACGCATATAACCGTATAGTGTCCATGCCGTAGGAAATTCTTCTTCGGAAAAATACAATTTGTTATATAATACATTTTCTATTAGAGTGTCACCTTCAAATTTAGCTATTTCTGTCTTAAACGTATTATCAGGTCCAAATCAGAAACGATAAAGGGTGCTCCATGTTTTATCGTTTTCTACTGTCGTATAATACCCTTGTGAAAATAAGCTATATGACATAATCACTAATAAACATATTGTCAGTATATTTTTCATACGTATAAATTTTAATTTATAATTAATTTTAATTTAACATTTATGTAATTGATTTATATACACTGTTCTTTAATAATTTAAAGCGCTATACATTTTTCATCAATAAAAAGCGCCTTAATTATTATCCTCCGCAACCGACAGTAAAACAGTTGCGAAGATAAGAGTTGTCAATTTATTCGGCATTCCCATGATTGTTCGATTTCAGTGTTCAAAGTTATAAAATGTTTTTTATAATGTCAAAAAAAAATTTTTAGCGGACAACAATATTATTTTATGAATTTTTCGCTTATAATTTTATTATTCGATAGCTGTACTCTTACTATATAAACACCGGAATTTATTGCATGGAGTTTTATCTCCTCTATGTTTTTCTCTGACAACATAACCTGTCCCATATAATTAATTATTTCTACACTTTTAATATCTGTGGGGTGTAAAATTTTAAGCATATCGCTATTTCTGTCGTAGTATAGCTTTAATGATGATGTTTCTGTCTCATTTTCGTTGATGCCGGTTATAGTCTCCTGTCCCCATAACAAAGGATAGTTAGGTATTGTGCAGTAAGCCATTTTATCGACATAGATGTAATGATCGTAATAGGTAGGAGGGCTAAATATTGTGTCGGGTTCCGTTGTTGCATAGACAAGAAGCCACCCATAATAATAATCACCGTCCTTAGAGAATCTGACACCGACCCGTTTCGGTTCATCATGAGAAATAGTTTTATACCCACCAGACCAATATCTATCGGGATCATTTAAATAACATGCTAAAGAATATGATGGTGATTCTAAAACCCAACTATACTGTACAGAATTGAGTGTCCACAAGGCGGAAAAAGCCCATCCACCTAACTCATACCACGTAAACATAAGATCGTTAATATCATCATAATTAATATCGAGGTATAATGTGTCGATTGAGAAACCGGGACCACCATGCATTACATGATGCATGTAAGCAAAGGTGTCCGGTTCAAAATCACGGAAAATTATCTCTCCGTTTTGTGCTTTTGTGCAATTAATTATCATAAACGTTGCAACCAATAATGCTATTAATGTTTTTTTCATCTTAAATAAAAATTTTATATGACTAATTTCTTAATAAACTGACACTGTTCTTTAATAATTTAAAGTGCTATACATTTTTCATCAGTAAAAAGCACCTTAATTATTATCCTCCGCAACCGACAGTAAAACAGTTGCGAAGATAAGAGTTGTCAATTTATTCGGCATTCCCATGATTTTGAGTTTTATTGTACAGAAAAGTTAGCATTATAAATGTCGCCGTTGCTTAACGTTATCGTTAAAATATAATTTCCGGCGTTTGAAATGTTCAGCTGCACATTGCCGGGTGTGGCAGCAATACTCTGACCGCAAACATACGTCCCGGCAGCTGTCGTAACAACAACAGCTGCACTTCCTATGTCTTCCTGAAATATAATGCTAAGTGTGTTTCCCTCTATGGCTGCTGAAATGGAAAGTTCGGTAGATGATTTGGAATTATATCCATCAACTCTTCTTAATTCTAAATTTTCTGCAAACAAAACTTGCAAACTTATTGAACAAATAATAAAAAATAAAAGTTTTTTAATTTTCATGATATCTTTTGATTTTCTAATTTCTTTCTGCAAAGATATTCTAATTAAAAACAAAAAATTTAATTTTTCCATTATTTATTTCCCGAAAAAACCCAATGTTTGTGTGCAAAACGTTGATATAGTGATGATTATAAATATAAAAAACATCAAATCTATAATATTCTAATTGGATTTAATTTATTTCCCGAAAAAATCCAATGTTTGAGCGTAAAACATTGATATAATGATACTTATAAATATAAAAAACATCAAATTTATACTTAATAATTATATAAACAGAAGTAATTATTTTTTATATATCAACGCCATAAACCTTGTTTTATCGTAGTCCATGTCTTTTTCGGCGAAGTTCGTTTCCATAATCTCCAACGAGTTAAGAAATGCCTGACAGGTT
>JALNXP010000005.1 GCA_023230285.1 Bacteroidales bacterium
TAAAAAAACGAAGCAGCTTGTAAGCGGGTATCCGGTAGACTGGAATAATTACATTTCTGGAATTCGAGTAGATGCTAATAATATCTATGTTGGTGGGTTTTTCAGCGGTAGCTTCGCAGTTATTAATAAATCTACGAAGCAATTAGTAACGGGGTATCCGACTTTCAACAACCCAATTCTTACATTAGAACAATCAAATTAAGGAGAAATAATGACATTTAATATCACAGATAAACAAGCGGTGCAATTAAAAGCAGATTTATCTACTTTATTGCCAATAGTAGATACTTACTTGCAATTATCAACAAGTAAATCTATGCCAATAAATATATTGATGGCGCTTGGGCTTAGCAACGATACGATACAAGAGCTATTACTTGCTTTAAAGAACATATTAGATACTATGTATAACGGTATAGATATTAAATAATATGGATTTAACAATTTCTCAACAGCTAAAATTCTTGCAATCGTTAATTAAAACGCAAAAATTCGATAGTTACACTACGAATATTTTAAAACAGATAAAAAATAGTTTAAAAGAATTAATTAAAATGAAAAATAATGAAAAAACAATTTAAACATTATGTAATTACCCGATTTAACATAGAATTAGAGGGGTTAAGTCATTATAAAAACCCAGATTGGGTTGCAGAACGTTACGAATTATTTGCTAAAAATTTGTATTTAAGCTTGCTTAATCAAACAAACTTTGAGTTCGAATTATTATTTGCTATGCACCCACTTTCAAAACCAGCAGAAGTAGATAAAATTGCAAAATTATTTATTAAAATACCAAATTTTAATATAGTTTTTATGAAAAATCAAAGCTATTTCAATAAGTATTTAATACAAGAAGAACCATATATAATAACAACAAGGATAGACACTGACGATATAGTTCATAAAGATTTTATTAATGAAATTCAAAAGAATTTTATTGCTAAAAATAAAACTGTGCTTAATTTTTCTGATATGTTAATTTACAATTGGAATACCAATCGGCAAGTAATTAAACGTGCAGAAAGCAATCAATTTACAAGTTTAATCGAGGATGTGTCAGGTGACATTGAAACAATTTATGGCACAAATCATACAAAATTACAGAAAAAATATAAAAATTACGTATCTGTAAAAACTGAAATTCCAATGATATGCTTGCAATTACACGATACAAATATTTCTTACGAATTGAGGAATAAACCCAAAACAGATGGGCACCAATACCAAGATTATAAATTCAATATTTCAGATTATAAAAAATTATAATTATTTTATCCATTATTTTAAAAGGTGAAAACCATGCCAGCAACTCCAACAAATGCTATTTACGGCGAGTCCCCGTTTCTTAGACTTGCAGTATTCGATTTAAGCTCACCAGGAAGCGGCTCTGGCTCCGCTATATCTGGCTTTGATGACATATACGATTTCCCGTTCCCAAGCCAAGTTAAATGTAATTACGCCGGCGCAAGTGCAGCCACCTCCGAAGCTAAATACTTTGAAGAAACTGTGCATAACGGCAATACTATGGGTATCCCAGATCACTCCGTAAAAATTAACGTAGCAAGCGGACAGGAATATTCAGACGCAGGTGGTGATGCAAATACTTGGTCTTTTAGTTGCACTGTTACTACTTATACGGTAGAACAAAGGGAAATGTTGATAAATTGCTATGAAAACGGCATACCAATGATAGCAAGCCGAGAAATCGGTAGAGATGCCACCACAGGTCAATCCGCAGGGTATAGCTATATCGGAGGCGTAATTTCAGTATTCGACGAATCTACTCAACCGGGGGTTTTGAAAATTGATTTCACAATTCGCGGTGTACTTATCGGCGGAAGCGGCGCTTTTCCATTCGAGCAAGGAACAAATATTAACGAAAGTGATTATAACAACATAGCAACGGGGGCGAATAACCCAGTTGCTGTATTTAATGCGGGGGCAGATAGAGTTATCCATGAGATTAATGCTCTTGATTGGGCATCTATTTTAACGGGTAAAATCGTTGAAAAATATGAAGCAGATGGCGCATAAGTTTAATTAAATAAATATCAAATATGTCAGTTTATTTACAGAAGAAAACTTGGCAAGAGGACGGTGCTGGCTTAATCACCGTTCTCTTTGCTATATCAGATAGTTACGAAGAGCTATTTGAAGATGGTATTTATGTTGATATATTTGATTTTGAAGATATAGGGAAAAGCATACAAGCTGACGTTGGCGGCTTCGTTACTGCCGAATTAAAGCTTAATATCGATGAATCTAATGTAAATACTACGCTTGAAAAAGATGTGCTTGCATTCGCTTTGCAAGGGTTTAAACAAGAAACTAAACGATATATAGCGTTATTTATTAATCCAACAGAAACAAGAACCGAAGCTGATTTATTGTTTTACGGCATTATTCAGCCAGATTTTGAAAATGAAGATATTTACTGGCGTAATAGAACTGAATATGACGGTGATGTAAATTCATTGAAAATGTGGCGTTTAATTGCCAAGCCTTATAGTTCAGATATATTAGAAGGTTTTGAACTAAAAGAATTAATAGAAGCTATACCTAATGAATGGATAGAAGAAAATGTTAAGCACCGCCCTGGTTATTATCGGGAGTTACGGGCTGGTGATGACAAGCCATCAATTACAGCTGTTTTAAATCAATTTCCCTTAGATGCCTTATTGCAAGAAATAGCTCGTTTATCGAGTGAAATTTATTATAATAAAACGGGCATAAATATAGAAATTGAGTTCCAGCATAGCCCCCTCGATGGCAAGTTCTTTCCAGCTCGCTGGAATACCGCAACAAAAGAACAAGGAGCAGTTGCTCAAATATTAACGCCGTATCGTTACGTTAAATCACCTGTAAATGCTAAATCTTACGAAACTTACGCAGATGATGGGCAAGAGCTTATATTAGTTTCAGATGCAGTAATTCCTGATATACAAAGAATTTGGCTTAATTTTGGCATTGTTGGGCATACAATAAGCGAAATTGAGCCACAGAAAGGCGCTGCAGAACATTATCAATTTACACAATATAAAACATTTAAAGATTTATTAACAGCGATAGCTATTGCTTACGGCGTCTACGTATCGCTTGAATTAATCGGCGATATATTATATATCAAATTTATCCGCAGGGCAGATTTTGTTAGAGATGTAGTATATCTTCGCAGCGCAATTGCATCAAAAACAAAAATCACCGCATTAGATTTCAGCAATCAAACAAAATACGTTGCGGAAGCCAATTATTTGGCAAATGAAGGCTTAAAATATTATAACGTAGATGATACGTTAAATGAATTTAAAGATCGTAAGGTTACGCCGAGTAGAACATATAAAGCGTTATCTGACAACGCCAAGCAATTACCATTTTCTTTATCACCAACAGTTGCAGCTATATATCCTGGTTACGATAACGGCGAGAATTTTTTAGGGATGGCCGCTGACGATATGGCTTACCTTCCACACAATACATCGCATGCAAAAATCACGTATCCTCCAACAGAAATAATTGAATTAGAAAGCAAGCCATTTAGAACTGTTGAGGGGGTGCATTCAGCTATGTATTTAAATTGTGTATGGAGTTCTTGGCATACGAATTACGGCATCGAAGCATTAAATTATTGGACGCATGCTGCTAAATATGTGGTGAAATTACGGGGCGTTAATAGAGAATTTAATTCGCTTGCAGATTACGTTAATTTCTTGCAAGTAAATGATACTGATAATGCTAAATATGAAAAAGAATTAAAAAGTCCATATTTCTTGGGTTTTTCTCAAAATGCCGATGGTTCAAATCCCAGCTGGGACGCTCTACAATTAGGCTCTTTAATTAATATCGAAGGCATAGAATACGTAGTAATAGATATTTCATATAATTTCCATAATTTAGAAGTAGATATTAAGCTATCTGCACTATCACGCTTCGATTACGATGACGTAGATATTGAAGAATTTGAAGAAGAAGAAGAAGAACTTGCAGGTGAAATACCGCGTGCAGTAGATAAATTTACATTTTACATTGCAGATGAGAATATACCTGCCAATGCTATTGTTTCATTGAAAAATAACGGCAGAATAGAATTTGCCAGACCTTACGAAAGCCATTATAGACGCATATTAGGGTTTATTAAAAGATCAGTGGAGGCGGAGGCAACTGTGCCTGTGCAATTATCGGGGACGTTCCCAATTCCAGACGATTGGAGTGATTTAATTCCGAATACTATATATTATTTACGATGGAATGTTGGCAGTGGTATGTTTGCACCAGGGCAAGAGCCGATGCAAAACTTTAAACTTGAATATTTGCAAGGGCGAACAGGTGAAGAAGTGTTGCATTGTCCCGTTGGCATGGCGGTAGATACCCGTAATATACAGATATTTAAGAATTTTCCAGACCAAGCGATATTCCAATTTAATGCAGATAATTAAATTATGAAAGTAACAATATGATATATTTAAAATATGGAATTTGGGAGGACGGTGCTGTTACTTGGAGCGACTCCCAAGCGTTTAACGAGTTAAAATTTATAAGAACGCCTGTTTCTGAACATAGCGCAGGTAGAACTTTAACTGGCAAAAATTACGTCCATGTAGTTTCTACTCGTTACGAATGGAATTTAGTAATTTCAGCGGATGAGCTTTTAGATGCTAATAAATTGGAATTTTTAAAGAAATTTCATTTTGCAAGTGTTTGGAAATTTAGTTTAGATAATTGGGCAAACAGCACAGAAGTAACGATTGCAGACGGCTCACAAGCTATTGATTTAATAGAAGGCAGTAAATATTTACCAGAAATTCAATATATTTTTACACAAAAAGATGCCGAGCCACCACTTACAATAGAGCCACCAAGCGTAGAAGAGCCATCGATTGAGGAGGAGGAGTAATGTTTACAAATAAGAAAAATTGGGTTTTACTACCGATAAAAGAAATCAAATTAACACATGTAAGTGAAGAGGCAGTTAGTGGCTATGAAACTACTACTTTTGGCAATATAAGTAATCGTAGTAGTTATTCAATTACGCCGATATTACGATCCAACGATGAGGGCTTTGAGACGCCAGTTGCTTATAAATTTGAAGGCACTTTTTATATATTGCAGAATAATTATGAAGATATGGTGCCAACATTACGAGGTTTATTAGCTGGCAATTTAAATGATTTCGATATGCCGTTATCTCCGAATAGACCGCAAATACAAGCAGGTTCAATGTGGATTACTATTGACGGGACTATTATTGAAACTGAAAATGGCGAGCAAACTGTTCGTAACGTCCAATTAAAGAAATGGCGTGCAAATTGGCACGTAGAACAGAGCGAGCCGTATCCTTTTTTAGTTATTGAAGTAAAAGGTTTATTTTCCAAAGATGCTTTTGAAATCAATAGTCCCGTAGGTTCGCCTGTATTCAATCAAATTTCAGGCTGGCAGTAAATATGGGATGCGGGCTGTTAAAACAAATAAAGTTGATAATTATGAACGATTTACTACGCGTAAAGAATTAAAATTTCTCAATTTAAAAATAATACATTTTAAACATAATAAAAGGAAAAAACAATGGAAGCCAACACGACAAATAAGAAGATGAACTTAAAACACGAGTTCAAAATTCCTAAACTAAAAAAAGACGGCTCAATGCTTAAAAATGAAGCTGGCGATATTATATACGATATTTACGTTTATAGCTTTAATGAGATGGGCTTCAATCGTAAAATAGCAGCAGAACAATTATTTTCTATGAGTGCAAAAATGTTAATTAATGCACCCAGCACCGTTGATCAATTGCAAGTAATATTAAATAATGCGCTTTTTACGAGGGCGTTTTCAGCGATATTAATGAAAAAAATAGGCGATGATTACGAAACTTATCACCCGCAGAAAGTAGAATTAAGTGATCGGCAATTAGATTATTTGGGACGCGAAGAAGAAGAATATAAAAAGCTATTGGAGTGCCGCGATGATTTTTTTTACAGAACAGGATTGCAGTCACCTTTATTAACGATGCAATCAAACGATATAATGGCGCAGTTGTTAGATTTAATGAAAGTATCAAACGAGCTGACGGAGGCAAATGGCGTGCAGGGCTTGGAGGGGATGAAAGATATAATGAAACTAATCATGGAAACAGCGCTATCTTCTACGGCGCAAGAACCCGAGAAGAAGTAACACAAGAATTGTATGATGAATATTTTATCAATAAGCAATTACGAGAGCCATTCACTTGGAATGTAATTTGGCTTGTTGCAGAAAAAGAACACAAGAGCCGTAACGAAGTTTTAAATTATCCTGTTTGGGAATTTTTAGAAATCGTAGATTTTGTGTTTAAAGATTTAACGAATAAAATAGGACAATAGAATGAGCGACCTTTCTATAAAAATAAAAATTACTCCCGATTTTGATGTTGCAAAAGTTAAGCCATTGCTTGACAAATTAAAAGCTTCTCTCAATAAACTTGGTGAAGACACCAAACTTATTGACGTTAATCAAATTAAGCAACAGATGACGGCTATCGATAATGAAATTAGTAAAGTTGGTGATAATGCCAAGAAAATGAAAGCGGCTATCGAAGACGCCGTGCCGAAACAAGTAAGCACCTCATATTTTGACGATTTATCGAAGAAAAAAGATGAACTTACAAATAAAATTAAATCGATGTGGGACGTTGCTAAACAGATGGCTCGGGAAGGCGTAAAAGGTGATACTTTTAAAAACCTCGCAGATGCTATTTTTGGTGCAGATAAAGAATTAAAAAAGTTAAAAGAAAGCGCACTTGCTCTTGGGGGTGCTTTCCAATTTAATCAAATAATCCAATCTGTGCATACAATTACCGGCGCATTAGAACAATTTATGGGACCATATAGAGAGTTCGATAAACAATTACGTAATATCGGAACACTCGGCGTTCAGAATTTTGAAGAATTTAGAGATGCTGCTATCAATATGGCAAGAAGCACACCCGATACAATAGCTGGTATTACTGAGGCGGCGTATGAAGCAATTTCTGCCGGCGCAATCGATGTAGTAGACGGATTCGCAGATGTTGAGGATGGAATGAAGTTTGTAGAAAAAGCAGCGAAATTAGCTACCGCTGGTTTATCAAATACCTCCGATGCAACTAAGGGACTTGCTGCTGTTACTAATGCTTATGGGTCAGAAGTATTGGGGGTAGATGAAGCAGCAGACGTTCTATTTTCTACTGTGAAATATGGCGTTACTTCTATTGGCGAGTTAAATCATAGCTTATCTACTGCAATTTCAATGGCGGCATCTGCAAAGGTGCCGTTCAATAATATTGGCGCTGCAATCGCAACACTTACTAAACAAGGAGTGCCAACGGCAACAGCTATGATCCAAATTCGAGGTGCAATTTCAGAATTAATGAAACCCGGCGCTCAATTAAAAAAAGTTATGGATGCTGCTGGCGTTTCTATGCAAACATTAGCTTCCGAAGGCTTGCAAGCAACTATGAAACGTATCGGCGAATCAATGGAAAATATGGGGCTTGATGCGGCGAATACATTTGGCTCGATACAAGCGATGCAATTTGCACTAGCAACTACTGGCGAGAACGCTGAGAAGGCGGCAGCTGATTTAAGAGATTTAGCAGGTGATATTGGCTCAGTAGAAGGTGCTTTTGCTATTGCGCAACAAGGTATTGATGTAAAAGTAAAAGCAATGTTAAATACGATTCAGGGCTATGCTTTTAAAGTATTTGAAACTATCGGCGACGGTGCAATGGTAACGCTTTCTGCAATGAACCAGCTTGCACCGATGATAGCAACTTTTACTAATTTAAAACAGATAATTCCAGATAACGCATTTGCAGGGTTAAAAGCTATTGATAGCAAAAGTTTAAAATCTGTTCAGCAGCTGTCCGATGGTATACGTAAGATGATACCCTCGATTGGTGCGATTGTGCCAGCTTATACGGCGGCTGGTGCGGCGGGGACGGCGTCTGGAACAGCAACTGCAGCTGCTTGGATGACCGCATTATCACCGATAGTATTAATTGTTGCGGCAATTGCGGCAGTGGTGGCGTTCTTTGTGTTGTTGTATAATCATGTTGAGGAGTTTAGGCAAGTAGTTGATAACGCTGTTTCGTTGATTGTGCTTGGCGCAGAGCGAGCTTGGGAAGTATTAAAAAAGATAATAGAAATATTATATGAAATTGGGCATGCATTATTTACTTTTGCCATCGCACCATTCCAAATACTTTACAATGTGATTACTACGTTTATTGGCAATATGATCAGTTACGTAGGCTGGCTTGGCGAAGCGGTAGGTATAACTGCTGAATGGGGCGATGTATTAGACTTAGTAAACACAATATTTGATTACATAGTAAAAGGTTTAGAATATGCAATAGCTGGTATAAGGGGGTTTTCTACGGCTTTACAAAGTGTATTTACGTCCTTTGGTAATATTTGGGGTAATTTGTTATCGTTTAATTTAGCAGGCGTTGTTGAAGAAGCTACGAATTTAGGCACTAACGCAGGCGAGGCGTTTTCCAAAGGTTTTGATAGTAAAATGGAAGAAGAAGAAATTGGGCTGACCGCTGGGGATGTATTTAGCAAGAATTTTGAGCAGAAGTTAAACGATTTAATTGCTAATATCGAAGGTGATATTGCAGAAGGAGTTGCTATTAATGTTGAGCTCAATATCGCTGAATCGATGCCGAAATTAGTTCAGCAATTTGAAGAGCTAAATAAAGAAATTCCTAAAATTGAAGCTAAAATGGAGCTTGCAAAATCTGGCAAAGAACGAGCTGAACTTTCTAAACAACTTGACGAAATGCGTTTAAAAGCACAAGAGCTTGCTACTCAAATGGAGCAAGTTGCACCTGCGGCGGTAGAAGGTATGGCTACTTGGGTAGACTCCGCCGGGAATTTGCAAACTACTTATGAAATTAATACAGAAAAAGCATTAGAATTGGCAAAAGCAAGCGCTGGCGTATATAATGACAATTTAATTGCTAAACAAGATGATTATTCTAAAAAAGTATTAAGTATTAGCAATGCTTACGATACACAAAAGAAGCAATTAGCAGAATTAAAAGAACGCATAGCAAAGGCTTCTTCACCCAGAGAAGCGCAACGTTTAACGGAGGAGTATGCTAAACAAAAAGAACAAGTAGATAAAACAGGTGATGCGCTCGTTACGGCTTATACTGAAGGTGCGAAACAAGGTTTATTAACAGCAGCTGCGACCAAGCAAATAGAAATACAATTAGGCTATGCGGTTGGCACTGCCGATAAATTGCGGGCTGCACAATTACGTTTAATGCAAGTAGAAGAGAAAGAAGAGGCAGTTGTTAAGAAAACTACGGGACATAAGAAAACTCAATATGAAATTGCAAGTAGATTATTCGATTTATACAAAAAGAATTTACGATACGAAACAGATATGTATAATATTAGCGTAGATTTAGAGCGAGTGCAAAGTGGTCGGGTGAAGAATATCTATGATGAGATTTTAGCTAACGAGCAGAATATAGCTACGCTGGAAAAAGAACGAGCAAAATTATTTGAAATATTTAAGATTACCGAACAAGACGGCGAGATTGAAATCGGTATGAAAATGAAAGATGATGACAAAAACAAGGTCATTGAAGATGTTAGAGCGTTAAATTTGAGTATTAGTAGGCAAGAAATAAGCACTATTGAATTAAAAGCGAAGCTGGAATTAGAAGATGATAAATTTCAAGAACAATTAGAAAAATTGAGAGTAGATAGATTACGATTTAACATAGAAATTGGTATAGCGAATCCGCAAGAATACGTTGATATTTTAGAGCAGAATTTAAAAGAATTGCAAGCGGAGGAGGATAGATTAACGAAGGTACTAAACGAAGCAAGCAGTGAAGCTGAACTTAAAGATTTACGCGATCAATTAATAAAAAAGCAAGAATTAATATTATCAAAAGAACGGGAAATTTATAACGAGAAAAAGAAAATTACAGATAGAGAAGAAGCAGATCGTAAGAAAGCGCATGGACTGGAAATGGCAGATTTAAAGAAACGGCATGATACTGCTATTAATATGCTTAAAGCAAGACTGGAATTTGAAAAAGAATTAGCAGAAATTGGTTTTGCAACTTTTGAAAAAGTAGGCGATAAAAAATACTCGCAAATTAAAGAAGAAGAGATGGCAAAACTTGAAAGTTTAAAAGAAGAAGAACTAATTTCTGAACAAGAATATAATAATAAAAAGCTGGAAATAGAACAAGAATATATTAAAAAAGCAGCGAATTTACAAGCGATTGCAAGAGGACAACAAATGGCTGCTGAACGCTTGCAACAAAAAGAATTGTTAGAAGCACGCGAAAAAATGATGCAAGAGCAATTAAAACATATAGACCCTGAGCTTGACAAAGAAGAATACGATAAATTAGCAGAAGAACTTACAGAATTGCAAGAAGTTATTGCAGAAAAAGGCGACTTGCTTACAAGTTATTCTGGCGAGTTACAAACTACGATGACTGATATATTTAGCAATTTATTTACAGGCGATGCGGAAGATATAAAAGCACCATTCAGGGAGGGTATGGCGGCATTAGCTGGGATTTTACAACAGACGGCGTCTGCAGCTATAACGAAACTTGTATTAGATCAATTAATGCTTACCCCCGGCGGATTATTAGCAGTAGTGGCGGCACCTGCTATACGCGCTATAATTGGCGCAGCTGTAAATGCTATCTTATCACCGATAATACAAGGGTTGCTTTCATTTTCTACTGGTGGTAGAGTAGACCGACCAACGCTTGCAGTTATTGGAGATGGGTCTCGAAGCCGAGCAGGTGCGGATACTGAATGGATTTTTAGAGATGACCATATATGGCTGATAGTTTCACAAGCTCTGGCTATGCAGCAGAAAACGATGGCAGATGTTGTTGGTAAAGAATTACGTAAAGTATTATCTGAATTCTCAATTACTTTGCATAATGAAGAACGAATTAAGAACTTGCAAGAGCAATATAATGTAACGCGTGCTTTCGCGGAACAATCGATAAAAACAGAAAAACACTTGCAAGAGTTAAATTCAATGTTAATTAATTTCAGAAGAACGCTGGGCAATTCGCAAGCAGATATTAATGATATATTAGATTTAGTTCTAAATTTACAAGAACAGGCAAAATTAGATGCGAAATATAAAGCTAACGAGCTTAATGCTTCTGAGTATTTTGAAAAATACGCTTCCGCAAGTAGAACTATGCAAAATTTAGCTTATAAAAGTAATATCAATATTACCCCAGTAGGCGCTGGAATAAGCAGTGCTGCTAAAATTATGGATAGTAACGATATTTACGGCGCTATTCAGCAGATAAGCCAAGTAGATTTAAAAATTATTCAAAACAAATTAGATGTGTTAATTTCTACAATTAAAGATAAGAATACCGATATTTATATGGACAGTGTGAAATTAACAGATGAGATTCAACGGGAGTTCAATAGACGGCGTTTAAGATAGTATTTGTAAATTCTTAATAATTATAGTAATTTGTAATTATTTATTAATATATAATGAGTTTGTATGAAAATATCGGCATTAATTACTGCTTATAAAGCGCAAGATTTTATTGAATTGTGTTTAAATTCTTTTAAACAGCAGACTTTTTTGAATAATCCAAATAATGAAATTGAGGTATTACTTGCTATTGATGGGTGCAAGCGGACTTTAAATAAAGTAAATGAAATTAAGCATAAATACCCATTTTTGAAAGTATATTTAGCAAAATATAATGTTGGCACTTATGTATTACGAAACTCGCTGGCGCAATTAGCTAAATATCCTAATCTATTCTTCTTCGATTCCGATGATTTATTACTTCCAGATATGCTGAATATTGTAACTCCACATATAAAAGAAGCTAATATATTACGTTATAAGTTTATGGCGGGTAAATTACGGGCAGGTGCAGTGATTGTTGGCAACAGCAGGGATATGTACCCACATGGCACAATGATATTAAAGAAATCTTTATTTGAGCGTTTATATGGCTTCCAGAATTGGTATTGCGCAGCCGATACCGAGTTTTTAATGCGATCTGTTAAGCTTGGCATAGAACATACATTATTAGAAGATAAAGTATATATACGGCTATTTCACAATAAATCATTAACACAACGGCGAGATACAGGTATGCAAAGTGCTTATCGAAAAAAAGTTCGTAGCAACATAGACACGAAGACTGATTGGGACGTCCCTTTTGAGCCAGTAACAACAGATTTACAATTAATAGAATAGCCGTTTTCTGTTATATTTGAGTTAATATGCCTTTTTACTATTTAAATCGCACCTGTGTCATTTGTGAGCGAAATTCGTGTAGTTTTACTCGTTAATGCATTGTTTATTTAAGCATTTCTGGGTCTACGTATAATCCAGCCATAAGTTCTTTCGATTGTGTTTTCATTTGTTTCTTATAAATATCAATAAGTTCAGCTTGTGCTTCTTTAATTAATTTGTTTCTGTAATCATGAAGTTTCAGATAATATTTATCGATAAATTTTTTTACATGCTTATCAGAATTTAAGATGCGGTAGGCGTTATTATACGTTCTATTGAGAATTAGTGCGGTAAAATCGATTTTACTGCCGAGTTTTATTTCTATATTTCCTTTATTCATAGTTATCAGCCCTTATAATTATACAATTTTCATTAATTTTATTTGCAATTTACTAAAATATTTTTACATTTCAAAATAAAAATACTTAATTCTATATTTATGCAAAATAAATTTAATAGCGACAACTCGCTCTGGCTTTGCACCACGGCGATTTTTTATAGAAAATAAAAGCAATATATAAAAATTATTTAATTTATTTGTTAAATTAATTTGCAAGTGTGGAAAATAAATTGTATATTTGTATTAGAAAATCAAGGTGATTTTCAAAAACAAAACAAAACACTAAATAGGAGATTCAAGATGGAAAAGCAAATCCAAGCACTAGCAGAATTAAACGAACACTTTAACTTCGGTATTGATGATATCGAATTTTATGCCGATGAAGTAATTGCTGAAAACGGCACTATTGAAGATGTGAAGACAACTTTGAGTAATTGGCACTCAGGCAGTTACATTGAAAAAGGCGACAAGTTTATTGGAATTCGACAAGGTCAAGCATTCAAAGGGCAAAGACGTCAAAACTACTATATTGTTAATATCGATAATGTAAATTATTGGTATGAAAGTTTTAATTAATTGATTTTTAATTTATTTAAGTAGGAGAGCATTATGAATATTCAGAAAACAGCAGAAACATCAGCATTAAAAAAGCACAAGCTTACTTTTAAAGAATTGCAATTGCACACTAAAATTAATCCTGTTGATTATTTTTTTAAAAGAAGATTAGCAGACTTACAATTGGCTACTACTAAATACGTAAAAGGCGTTGGTATTCTCTTTTACGATTTTAATGCAAATGAAAAAGAAATACGTAACATAATTCAAGATTACGCAGAATTTTATGAAATACGATTATTTGGAAGTTTAATCGGTTTTCAAATTATTATATTTGGCAAAGTGTTTTATGCGGATCACAAAGGCATTAAGCAGCAAGCGGCTGAATACGATAAACTTGCACGCGATTTTGGAGTAAATATTTTTTAATTTTAATGGGCATCGGAAGATGCCCATGTTTTTTAATTGAAAGGATAAAATAATGACTGAAAAACTCAAAAAAGTTGGGTTCTTAAAGAAAAAAGTTACTTTCAAAAGAACTTACTTTCTACTTGAAAACAATATACTTGCTATGATATTTGGCAAGCGCATTAATGCTCAGAAATATAACGAAGCGGGGCTTGTTGATGACTTTAGCTCAAAATGGTATAATCACTCGAAAATCGATATTTATTGCATTTTAGCAAGTGAATTGATAATTTATGAAATTTGGGTCGGCGATGAGTGGTGCGGATTTAAGCTTGAACATATAAAGAACAAACTCCGAGGCGTTGAATATGATATTATTAGATATTATTTCACAGGCGCTCAAATTTATAATGAATATATGCACAATTACTTTGATTTAGACGGCAACAGGATGACTGAAGCTGAGCTATTCGATATGCACGTAGACTATTATCAATCACTTATGGAAGATTAAGAAAAGGAGTTATTATGCAATTATCAAGTAAAGAATTAGATTTGCTTGTTGATGCCGTAAAAAGCATTATTCAAGCTTCACAAACAATTTTAGATGTAATTAACAATATCAATAAAAAGGAGTTACAAGATGACACAACAGAGCTTTGATCGATATTTGAAGTATGTAATTAATAAAATAAAGGATATGTTACATACAAAAGGCAAGCAATATTCTGATCAGTTGGCTACACAAGATCGGCTGTATAATTTCAAGGAAATTGCTAAATCGTTAAATACCACACCGCACCAAGTTTTGCTTACTTTATTTAATAAGCATTATATCGTAATAAAGGATTGGTTTATTCATAATAATATCAAAGAAAGCGAGTTCGAGGAGCGGCTGTTTGATTGCATAAATTATTTAATCTTTGCTTTTATGCTATATAAAGATAGAAGCATTAACGAATATATAGCAAAGATAGTAGATGCGAATGAACCGCAGGTGCCGGAAACATACCGTTATGATGAACAAACGAGGTCGCTCACGAAGATAACAACTCCGCCGGAAACTATTGTGAAGGAGGCGAAGTTGTATATAGCAGCAAAAGAGCGAGCTGACCTAATGTCGCATAAAGCAATGGAGACTGCTGAAATTGAAAACAATGAACTACATTGTATTCAGTGGGAGGTTGAGATTAGCAACATAACTAATTACAAAGTAGCCGATATACCAGATTTCTTGAATTATTTAATAAATATAGAAATGATTCATAGTTGGAAACTATTTACAGATAAATCTTACGTAATGGTTTATATAGATAATAATAGAACGGTTAAAAAATATAATCTAATATTTACATCGCATCAACTAGAGAACATAAACAGCAGATTCTATTGCTCCAAAATGCGAACAGATGTAGGCAATGAAATTGATTGCATTTTTAAATGGCTGAAAATTTCTTTACAAGAATTTATCGAATTTCGTAAATAGCACAGGTCATCGCAATGATTAAAATTAATAGCACTTTGATAAACAACAGATTGTTTTCTGGCTTGGAATATTTACTCGCACCCGCAATATCGCTACATTATACGATTTATGCCGATATCCAAGAATTAATTCAAGCTGAACCGATACGCTTTTTTTATGGGAATGATTTCAAAAAGCTAAATTTAATTGTAAGTAACGGACTATTAAACGAACCTAATTCCCGATGGTATTGCCAATCGCTGGAAGAGATTATAGCTGAACTTAAATTAGCAACTATATTTTACACAATATACGGATCAGGCATACATATTGGCTACGAGGTGATTAATCCATTTAAGGAGTTTGGCTGGAATTTTACTTATTACGATTTAAAAGGCACAAGAATTTCAAAAGCTGATTTACGGAAAATAGCTAAATCAAGAGCACAATTTAAAAGATATTCATAATTTAAAAAGGAGATATAATGAAAAAAGAAACTGAAAAGTTATACGAATTTAACAC
The DNA here is from genome assembly GCA_023230285.1 of Bacteroidales bacterium. GTDB lineage: Bacteria > Bacteroidota > Bacteroidia > Bacteroidales > BM520 > RGIG7150. The sequence continues at coordinate 15,579 of JALNXP010000005.1, forward strand.
ATCCTTAAAATGTGTAGAGGAGCCGTTTAGTGCGGAAGAAACAATGGGCTTATTGAATTATTTGCAATTTTACAAAGGTTACGATATAGAGTGGGAGCGTCCCACTAAAAAGCAAACAATATATTTTAGAATATATTTCACAGAGCAAGAATTAAAAGAGTTTGGTATAATTGCAGATGATAATACAAGTTTTTTTATTTGGCTTGAAAAAGAACGAGATAAATATTTAACGAAACGAGTTCAATATATATTGCAAGAATTGAAGGTGCAGAAATGAGGCATTTGAGTGCTATAATGAAAAAAGATAAGATGATTAAAGGTATTATGGAGCGAGGAGGCTTTGTTACTAACTCTGATATAATTGCCCAGCCAAGCAATTACGAGAAATTGCCAATATTCGTTTTATTCGATCCGATAGATGCTTCTTATACTGAGAAGCAATTATTTAAATTTTTAAAATTTATTATGGATCAAGAAGAGCGTATAAATGTCCACCCTGTTGTTATGGATCGATTTAAAACTCCGCAAGGCAAGGTTGGATTATTCCATTTTTATTTCCAAACAGAATTTGTTAGCAAATTATGGGGCGATGGCTCAGCTCAATTAAAAATGTTACATTATTTGCAAGTGGAATATGATAAATGGGCTGGGAAGCAAGGAATAACTTATTCATCGATGCCGTTTAAATCTCAGAATATATACGATGGTAAACACCGCAATTTTGTTGTAGATTTAACGTATTTAGAAGTAGAAGAGCTTGTTTACGAACTTGGCTTTCGAGACTTTGCTATTGATGTGTTTTTCCCTGAAACAATGCCAAGCTTAAAATGGGACGGCGTTATAGGGACTAACCCGGTGTGCTTAACAAAAGACTCTATTTGGTATGATATGCAATATACAGATATTATAGATAAAGTTGCTCAAAACAGCAAGTTCTATGGCATTTTTAGAAACGATTTACTAATTGCCGTTAAAGTTACTTGTAACAGCGAGGAATTTGGCGATGGTGATTATTACTTCGATGCGAGGAATAAACTTGCACCAATGCAAAAAGAAGCGTTATTCCAATAAATAATTGACGCTTGTTAAATAGAAATTATGTATATTTGTAACGAGAAGACGTCCTCTTTCATATACATCACCGTATAGATAACCCAGCTATTAATTTACGCTGGGTTTTTATTTTAATCCTTTCAAAAAAGAATAAAAATTATTTAATTATTTAATAAAAAATATTTGCAATTCTCAAAAATAAAGCGTATATTTGTATTAGATATTCAAGGTGAATATCATAAACAATATTTAAATTTTTAAGGAGATCGCAATGCGAAGATTCACAAGCCCAGCAACAGCACAAGTCCACTGGTTTTCAGCGGATAGTGATTGGAATAACAAAGATGGTCATTCCATCGTAATTTGGAGAAGGTGCATTCTTAAAGAAGCCGATTACGATGCTTTTAAAGAATTTGCAATGAACGACTTATTGACTGATGCAGAGCCGATTGGCACTTTTTATCGAGACGGCATAGCCAATGCTGTATTTTTAGCAAAAACAAATTTAGCAAAATTTAGCGTAAAGAAAATAGCATGCGAAGGTATGATATGGTGGTATGATTATTTTGCCGAGCAAAATGGCGGCAAGATAATCGAGAACGAAGTTTTATTGCCAATTATAGAGAAATTGGGATTAAAAGTAATAGATATTGATTATCTGCCAATTGAAGATTAAAAGCAAAGTTTTATGTAAAGCAGAGCCGAGTATGTTAATAGCAACTCGGCTTTTTTTGTAATAAATTTGTAATAAAATTACAAAATCTTTGTAAGTTGTTGATTTAAGGAGGGCATAATGAATAAACATAAAGATGCCGCTTCTATGGATCAGATAAAAACGGCAAAAACAAGTAATTTCCTAACGTTGTTCTTTGATTACAAGCAAAGTTTTATTAAATTTCAGCTGCGATAAGCGTTGAGCCAGAGCCGTTGTTCTTTGATTACAAGCAAAGTTTTATTAAATTTAATTATTCGCTTGATCCTGAATTGAAAGGTTGTTCTTTGATTACAAGCAAAGTTTTATTAAATAAAAACGGCAAAAACAAGTAATTTCCTAATAGAAATATTAATACTAAATTACCAAATAAACCCAATAATAGCAAACATTATTTAATTTTTATTGCTATTCCTACAAATAAGTATTAAAAACAAAAAAAAGATAAATTATTTTTAATTTATTTGAAAATATTTTTAATTCGCAAAGACGCTCTGGCTCTATATTTCTGGCATATTGCAGAAATAATAGCAAAAATAAATAAAATTTATTTGCATTTTTTGTAAAATAAATTTGCATTGTATTGAAATTTTTTGTATATTTGTATTAGAAAGTTAAGGTAATTTTCTAATACAAAAACAAAAACACTAAATAGGAGATTCAAATGAAAACTTTAAGAAACTTAGCAGCAGAAGTAAAAGCAGACTTCACAAAAACTTATTACGATAACGGCGAGCTTGACAGCTGGATTAATTTCATTTTAGAATGCAATAATTTAACTGACCTCGACACTATGATTACTGAGGAGTTATTACAAAACATCAGTATGGATAACGAAGATGAATTAGCTGAATACTTATATAATTGCCTTGAAAGTGATTTAAGAGAATGGGAAGAAGAAGAAGAAGTTAGAGCAAAAAAAGAAGTAAGAGCCAACGCTATTGATGAATTAGAGGCAGTATTAGAAGAACACGCTTCAAGGTGGAGATTAAAGAACCTTGCAAACACAGGCACCTTATATTATGAATTTACAATCGATAACGGCGACAGCTTCTCAGTAAGATTTGCCGACCATTCTGATTGCTATTGCAATACAGACTATAACGTAGCAATGACCAATGATAATTTAGATGGCTACACTATAAAAAGTTTTAAAGAAATTATTATTAAATTGCAAGAAAATTGCCAAGAAAAAGAAGATGAAGAAGACGTGATAACCGAAACTATTAACAGGGTAGATGCAGCAAACTTGTTTGAATCGATATTAAAAAACGCTGTAAAAAGCTATGATACGTCAAGAATGGGCTACACAGATGCTAAATTATACACAATTACTACTAACAATGGCAACATTTACAATGTAAGATTAGCAGGCTTTCCAATGAATTCCGATGATGCAAAAAAAGTAGATTACAACGTAGCATTAAACGGCTCCAGTAAGAATATTACAGGGTTAAATTACACACAATTTGCAAGCGTATTAGAAAGTTTATAATGATAAATAGAATAACAATAAGAGCTATTGAACCGTTACTTGAAAGTTCTATAAAAATGAAACGGCATACGCGAAATGAAATTAAGAAAATTCTGGGAGTAGATCCAATTATGCTGGTATTTAGCAATAAAATAGCAGCGTTAAGCTGGGATGCGGAGAACTATTTAGTAAACGATAAGGACAGCCCATGGCACTTATTCACTCGGAAACGTATAATTCAAAGAACTGATAATAGCTCTATTTTATATATGTATAAATACAGAGAGCAACATATTGGCTTTGCTTTTGCATTATTTGATAATGTCTGGGGCGGCGGATTAAAGAGATTTGATATGCAAGGAATTCCAATTGCAGAAATTGAATTATATTATACGGCATTATTTATTGATGCCAATAAACAGCTGTTATTGGTATAGTTATTGGGGAGTTCGATTCTCCCCAACAGCTCAAATAATTTTTCAACAATTTTTCACAAGGGAGATTTAAAATGAAAGAATTACTTCAAGAATTGCACGTATTGACAACAGTCGCAGATAAGAGCTCTGCAAAGTATATTGGCTGCTTGCCCGCAAGTAGAGCATTAAATAGCGCCAGTATTGGCGAAGCAACTGTTAATGGTAAGTTAGTATATATTACTTGGGGTCGCAATTTAAACAAAGAAGAACAAGAATACTATATGAAAGAAACTACCTTACAGCCAATTTACACAGGCACTAACGATGGCACCGCTGAGCTTATTATTCCAGAAAAAGATGCAGAAAAATTACTTCTTGTTTTATTAAGAAATTGATTGAAATTTATTTGCTATAATCCTCTGAAATTATAATTATTCCAGAGGATAGTTTATTTATTATTATATTAAAGGGAGCGAAATGAAAGTTAAATGTTATTCTGTGAAAATCAAAGAATTGAAAGATATTTCAGAAAAAGCATTCAAAATCACTTGTTTTGACGGTAGTTCTGATATTTTCCCTAAATCTGCGGTCTACGATATAGATGATAGTAGAGCCGCTGGCAACTCAATTTGGATTGCTGCTTGGATTTTAGAAAAAAAGAACATCCAATATTCTACAAAAAAAGTTGGCTATTTTAATACTGAAACACGCGAAATTGAACATGCAACAAGAACTATAATTAAAAAGCATATTCCAGAAAAAATAGAAGTGAAGGAGGCAAGTATCGATAATGACCTTATTAGAACAACAGATTGAAGCAATAAATAAATTGCAAAACTTGAAAGTTGGTGCATTATTTATGGAGCCTGGCACAGGCAAGACACTCACAGCAAAAGAATTATATCAATCTATACCCAATATAGATTATGTTTTATGGCTCACCCCTTTTCAAAATAAAGCAAATTTAAAAAAAGAAGTAAATCAAAGTGAAAATGTGGACTATATCGGCATTGAAACTTTGAGTAATAGCAGTAACGTATATTTAAAAATTTATAATAAATTAGAAGCTGCAAGCAAGCCCGTTATTATTGTAGATGAAAGCATTAAGATTAAAAATTGGGACGCTCAACGAACAAAGCGAATTATCAATTTAAGCAAATTAGCTGAATATAAGCTAATATTAAACGGGACGCCGCTTACAAGGAATTTATTAGATTTATGGTCGCAATTTGAGTTCTTATCACCTAAAATCTTGAATATGAACTTAAATCAATTTAAGAAAACGTTCTGCGAGTATGTTTCTATTTACAAGCAAAAAGGCTCAAAATCTATGCATAAGGAATTTATTATGCAGTATCATAATATCGATTATTTGTATAGCTTAATCAAGCCATATATTTACGAATGTAATTTGAAATTAGATATAAATAAATATTATTACGATATTAATTATTCGCTTGATCCAGAAATGAAAGAAGAATATAATTATTTCAAAAATCACTATTTGAATAATGAACGAATGGAGATGCTGAATAATAATATTTTCCTTGAAATGAGCCAAAAGATGCAACGTTCTTATGCTTGCTCTTCCGAAAAATTTAAATTGTTGAAACAGATAATCAAAGAGCCTGCTAAAACTATAATTTATTGTAAATTTACTAATAGCGCTGAAAAATGCGAAGAGATATTTCCAAACGTAAAAGTAAACACTTACGGTAAGCACTCTTACGGCTTAAATTTACAGGAATATAATACAATTATTTATTTTGACAAGACCTTTGATTACGGGCAACGCTTACAATCTGAAAACAGGATATTTAGGACTGGACAAAAGGAGTCTTGCAATTATTACGATTTAACGGGAAATGTTGGCTTGGAAAAGCTGATAAATACCAATATCAACAAAAAGCAAGATTTACTTAAATTCTTCAAAATGACAACGAAAGAGGAATTAAATGAATGTTTATGAGGCTGCACTAAAAAGAATAGAATATATATTCAATGAATTTGGGAATGTGTATGTTGCTTTTTCCGGCGGGAAAGATAGCGGCATTGTTTTAAATTTATTCATAGATGTAGCAAGAAAGCTTAATAGAACTTTTAAGGTGTTGTTTATTGACGTAGAAGGGATGTATTGCGAAACAAGGGACTTTGTTAAACGGATGTTGATTAACAATAAAGATGTAATAACTTATGACTGGGTATGCTTACCAATAACGATGGTGAGCGCTGTTTCATTATGTAATCCATATTGGGTGATATGGCATCCTGCTCATAAAGACAAATGGGTTCGAGAAATGCCAACTAATTCTATTAATTTGCATAATTATAATTTTGAGTTTTTTAAATTTGGGATGGGATTCAAAAACTTTATGAACAAATATGCTAAATTCCAAACAAAAAATTATGGCAAAACAGCTTGTATTGTTGGAATAAGAACGCAGGAAAGCTTAAATCGTTGGCGTGCTATTTTTAGAAAAGATGTTACGCGTTATAAAAATGAGCAATATTCTACTTTTGTTGCTAAAAACACTTATAATTTCTATCCAATATTTGACTGGCGCACCGAAGATGTCTGGACGTATAACGGCAAATTTAACAAAGATTATAATAAAATTTACGATTTAATGTATAGAGCTGGGGTACCGTTAAGTAAGATGCGGATAGCCCAACCGTTTGGCGATGAGCAAAAAGCTGGCTTACAATTATTTAAAGTTATAGAGCCTGAAACTTGGGAGAAGATTGTTAATAGAGTTGCAGGCGTTAATTTTGGCAATATTTATTGCAAAACAATAGCAACAGGTTCACATAAAGTTGTTCTCCCCAAAGGGCATACTTGGAAATCTTATTGCGAGTTTCTATTAAATACTTTGCCAGAATTTACAAAAAAACGTTACAAAAAGAAATTTATTCAATTTATTCAACATTATAAAAAACATAATGTTACTACGAATATGCAGTATATACCAGATACTGATATTTTCAATCATAATTTAGAAAATATTTATTGGCGGAAAATGGCAACAACATTAATAAAGAACTCGTTTAAAGATTTAAATTATAGTATTACGCAACAACAATTAGAGCAAAGGGCAGTAATAATTAACAAATATAAGGACTTGTTATGATAAGCCCCGTATATAATATTATTGCCGTCCCAATTAATAAAATTCAAGCTAATAGCTATAATCCAAATGCCGTAGCACCACCAGAAATGAAACTATTAGAAATAAGCGTATGGGAAGATGGTTACACAATGCCCTGTGTTTGCTATTATTTAGAAAAAGATGATATTTATGAAATTGTAGATGGCTATCATAGATATTCATTAATGAACCCTGCTTCTAAATTATTTTCAAAACGTATTTATGACCGCGAAAAAGGGCTGTTGCCTGTTTCAATTATCAAAAAAGAATTATCAAATAGAATGGCATCTACTATTAGACACAATAGAGCAAGAGGAAGCCATAGCATTGATTTAATGGTGAATATCGTAGCCGAGCTAAAAGATACGGGAATGTCAGATCAATGGATTATGCGACACATCGGTATGGATGCGGAGGAGTTGTTACGCTTGAAACAAATATCGGGGCTTGCAGCATTATTCCAAGATAGAGAATTTACAGAAATATTAAATAAACAATAAATTATTTTTTATACTTGCTACCCGCAATAGCAGTATGTTTGCAGTGTTTTTGTTAAAATAAATTGCAGTTATTGTAAAAATAATTGAATAAAATAATAAAATAAATTTGCATTATTCAAATAATAATTGTATATTTGTATTAGTGATTAACACTACATTTTAAAAACTAAATAGGAGATTCACAATGACCAGCCAAGCAACAGCAATCAAAACATTAAAAGCCAACTTAAAGGAAGGCATAAGAATTAAGCAAGGCGATGCCACAATATTAAAGCAAATTATCGGATTTGAGCCTTTTGAGTATATTTATGGCGAGCAAATTGATAACTTACCATGGAATAAAAAAACGGGTATCGTAGAAGATAAAACTTGTTATTGGCATAATTATACACGTGAGCGAGTTGTTGGCAAAACGAAAGCTTGCACGATTATTCATTATTACATTTACAGAGGTAGTATGATTGGCTTCTCATTTATGCACTACGATGACGTATGGGATAAAAAAATACGTATATTTGATTTAGAGTGCAGAGAAATGACCGAATTAGAATTATACGAAGCAGCAGCTTCTATTGATAAAAACAGAAATTAATTATTAATTGGCACCGTATAATGCGGTGCCTTATTTTAAAATTTGAAAGGAATATATTATGAAAATGAATTTATTAATTGGCAACGATGCTGTAATTACAAACTCAAAAGAAGTAATTACTCGCTGTCCAGAAACCGAAGCCGAGCAGTTATTTTTGCAAAAATTCAAAGAATTGATTATTGCAGAAATGAAAAGCAAGATTGCAAAAAATATTGTTGAAATTGAGTTGTAATACAAGGGCTGGCAACAGCCCGCTTTTATAATTATTTTAAAAAGGAGACCAAAATGGAAAAAACTGAACAACGATATGAATTGACAGCTTGCAACGAGCTGGAGACTATCGACGGAATGCACTTTGTAGAGTTCTTTTATCGCAATGAATTAGATATGCTAAATTGGGATAACAATGGCTACGTTGACGATATTAAAAGCTATTGGCACTCTTATAAGAGAGAGCTGATTTTAGAAGACTTAAAGCATGAAATTGATGTAAAACAGGTGGTTGTAAATGGCAAGCATATCGGTTATTTATTGGAAGGTTATAATATTGAGTATGAATATGGCAGGCGCTTTTGCGATTTACACGGCGTACAAATTTGCGATTTACACGGCGTACAAACTTCAGAAGAAGCAGTTGAAAGAGCTACTATAATGTTGAGCGGGGATTAAAATGAATACCAACCCTAAAGACACAACTGCTGAAAGATTATATTATAATTTCTATACTAACGGCAGAGAAATCTTTTTCTATTGTATTTTAAAAGAAACTGAATTTGACATGCGCAATCCGGAATCGCCGATATATGCTAACGAGGTGATAAATATTCAATATGATGCTTGTTTAATCTTATCACCGCAAGCAACGTGCAGTGAAAAGGGCTTGTTGCCAACAGTAACAATCTGTCCGCCTGGGATCTCAAATGAAATTGTGCTAACGTTTATTCCAAGTAAATCAAGCTGGGATATAGCTTTCAAGTATAAAGCTGAAACGCGAGAGATTGCGATTAAAGAAGAAGAAGTTCAGCTTACTGAAAAGGTGAATTGTATTGATAAGAATTATTATATTGATTTTTAATTATGAGGAATAAATTATGCAAATAAGTTATAAAAAGTTTATCAGACCGCATCCAAACTACGTTATACGGCATTTTATTCGTAGAAATAAAACAAGGGTGCAAGTGTTTTTATTCATTGTAGTGTTTTTTTACTTGTTTATTCCAATAATATAATGCAAATTGAAGATATAGAATTAGCAGTGATAAAACATCTATATAAGCAAGGCAACGATATTGTAGCGTTTAAAATGCTTAAACAATGGCGTTTAAAAAAAATTAAAAAAGCACAAAACAAAAGAGCAGAAATCCATGCAGCAGTTATTAAAGTATATAAAGATTACGATATTTAATGCGGGCTGATCTCTCCCGCGGGGACGTTCCAAGTGCTGTTGCGACCCGATTAAATGCGACAAAGTGCCGACTCGCAGCTGGTTAGTTCACGAATCTAAACAGAGAAGAGAAACAGCCAACTCCTACTTTAGTGGAACACGCTTGTTCGCAAGCGGTTAAACAAAATCCGCGGCGGCTTGAATCACTGCCGCGGGTATTTTAAAAATTATTCTATAAAGTGATAAATATGAATAACGAATTCCAATCCGAAGGTATAGTGCAGTTGATCGCACCTTACATAGAACGCAGCAATAAATTAAAAGAACTAATTCAACGTATTAAAGAAGAAGGCTTGCTACCGCTTTGGCTAGAAGAAGAACTTACAGATGCAGGATTGCACCCGCTCTGGCAAAAATTAAATATTCAAGTTACTACTAATATTATGCCAATAATTTACGAAGCAGCCAAAGAAATTGAATTAACAATAAGACAAATTATCGAAGGATATGGGGATGAATAAAATTATTAGAAATTTAAAATCGGCATTGATTTTTATTAAAATTTATACAGGAATAGCTATCGCAGTTATTATCTATTTATTAATTAATTATATAAGGTAATGTATGAATACGCAAAGTATTGCAGATAACGAATTGTTTGAAAATAATTTAGAAACTACCGAACAATTTGAAAATGAACGTAAATGCGGTATCGGAGGTAGCGATATTGCAGCTGTTATGGGGCTTTCTAAATGGAAGACGCCGCTTGATGTATATAATGAAAAAAAGGGCATTGTAACCCCGCAATTTACAGATGAAGTGCGAAGACGGATGTCCGTAGGCTTAGCATTAGAAGAAGTTATACGTAACGAAGTTGTTAAGAAGAACCCATTCTTTACTATCAAAAAAGCTAAATATATTAAGCACCCTGAATACAACTTTATTATGGCTCATCCCGATGGCATTATTGTTGATTCAGATACAAATGATAATTATATTTTTGAAGCAAAAACAGCGGGTTACGATAGCTGGGGTGATGATGTGCCAATCGAATATTACTTATTATCGGTTGATTCAGATACAAATGATAATTATATTTTTGAAGCAAAAACAGCGGGTTACGATAGCTGGGGTGATGATGTGCCAATCGAATATTACTTATTATCGAAGGATATGGGGATGAATAAAATTATTAGAAATTTAAAATCGGCATTGAATACAGGAATAGCTATCGCAGTTATTATCTATTTATTAATTAATTATATAAGGTGATGTATGAATACGCAAAGTATTGCAGATAACGAATTGTTTGAAAATAATTTAGAAACTACCGAACAATTTGAAAATGAACGTAAATGCGGTATCGGAGGTAGCGATATTGCAGCTGTTAT
>JALNXP010000141.1 GCA_023230285.1 Bacteroidales bacterium
TTCTTCCCTGTAAGATTAGGCATTCCTTTTGTTGTTATTCTTATAGGCATTTCATTGATTATCACCGGCATTATGTTATGTGCGATGTCACTTAAATTAAGAAATATCCACAAAGAATTTAACGATTATTATACGGATTATAAAGAAGTAAAGTAAGGCAAAGTAAAATAAGCTAAACATAAAGAAAGATGCTATCATTCAACATCTTTCTTTTTTTGTGCTTCATTATAGCACTTACGACATAATGGTTCGTAGCTATCTGTTTCACCGAGAAGTACTTGTTTAGTTTCGGCAGCAGTACGATGAGAATATTGTGCAAGATTTCCACATTTGACACATACGGCATGCACTTTATCTACATACTCAGCGCAAGCAATGAGGTCGGGCATAGGACCAAACGGATGTCTGAGATAATCCATATCCAATCCGGCAACAATAACTCTGATACCTCTATCCGCCAACTGATTACAGACATTGGCAAGCTCATTGTCAAAAAATTGAGCTTCATCTATACCAACCACATCAACATCGCCGGCATAAAACAATATTTCGGAAGCTGTTTCAACAGGTGTTGACGTAATTTTGTTCTCGTCATGTGAAACAACATTGATTTCATCGTATCTTATATCAACCTTAGGTTTATAGATTTCCACACGCTGTTTTGCAATCTTTGCACGTTTAAGTCGCCTGATAAGTTCCTCCGTTTTCCCTGAAAACATTGACCCACAGATAACTTCAATCCATCCGCTACGAACATTTGAGCTATTAGGTCTTTCAAAAAACATATTGAAAAAAAGTTAAAAAAATTTTTTTTATTTACGTTGCAAATGTACAATTTTTTATATCTTAGCATGTTTATTTTTTATAAAAACATATCAACTTTATGCGTACAAATTATTCATTAGATTATTACATAGAAATAACAAATAATTTATTAGAAAGGATTATTGCCGGTGAAGAGCTAAGCATACTTGAATACGACATATTGAAAGAAAATATTCGTATATTATATTCACGAGTTTTAATTGCTGAAAAGCAAAGCAATGCTTATACAGAGCTTCAAGAAGGCATTAAAGACATTGTTTCGTTAGAAAAGGCTGCAAAAGAAGCAGAATTTGCGATAGAGCCACAAGAGAAAATTGCGATAGAGCAGGAAGAGAGAAAACAGGAAAATGTCGAAGAAAAAGAAATTATTTCGGATATTATTGAAGGGGGAAAAATCAGGCAAGAAATAAAACAAGAAAAAGGAGGAGAAACAGGAGGCAACAATTTTATTTCTTTCCATATTGAACAAAAAGAAGACATTAAAGAGGCACTATTTTCGTTAGATGAAAATTCGGAAGAAAAAGTAGAAAGTGAGGCAGATGTGCCAAAGATGGAACAAACGTCTGATGATGAGTTTATTATAGAAACGAAATTTAATGGTAGCAAAGCTGTTACCATTGCGGAGCATTTATCAGACATAAGCGAAACGCCTATCACCATAGGCGACAGTATTTCTGTAAATAACAACACCATAGGCTCAAAAATTTCACACGAAAAAGTTGCAAGTATAAAATCGAGTATAGGTATTAACGATAAATTTTACTTTATCAACAAACTTTTTGATGGAGATGTTAAGACATATAATGAATTAATAGACAAATTCGATAATTTTACATCTTATAATGATGCAAAAATCTTAATACAGTTGTTGATAAACAAATACAGTTGGGATATAAAAGAAGAAGCCTTTACAAAATTTGAATTAAAGATTAACAGAAAATTTGATTAACAATCAGTAACACGATGGCAAAGCTATACCTTGTTCCGACCCCTATAGGCAATCTCGAAGACATAACTTTTCGAGCTGTCAATATATTGAAAACATCTGATTTTATATTAGCCGAAGACACGCGGACATCGGGGAATCTTTTGAAGCATTATGAGATAAGCACGAGAGTTCAATCTTATCATCAATATAATGAGCATGCTGTATTACAATCCGTTGTCAACAAAATCAGAGCTTCTGAAACTGTGTCTTTGATTACGGATGCCGGCACGCCCGGCATTTCGGACCCGGGTTTTTTATTGGTTCGTGAATGTATAAAAAACGACATCAAAGTAGAATGTTTACCCGGAGCCACGGCTTTTGTTCCGGCACTTGTTTGCTCCGGCTTTTCGTGTGAGAAATTTATATTTGAAGGATTTTTACCTCATAAAAAGGGCAGAAATTCTCGATTAGAGCAAATAAAGGGACATAGTTACACGTTTATATTATATGAATCGCCGTTCCGGTTATATAAAACTCTTGAACAGTTGAAAGAATATCTTGGTGGAGAAAGACAAGCTGCCGTAGCAAGAGAGATTAGTAAAATCCACGAAGAATATCAGCGCGGTAGTTTATCGGATCTTTGTGAAATATATAAAGACAAAGCAATAAAAGGCGAAATAGTAATAATTGTTGAAGGTAAAAAAGATAACACTTCAATTACAGAAAACGATAAAGAAGAAGAAGATAATAATCTATAAACCAATAAATTAAAAACGCCATGAAAAAAATATTATTTTTTCTATTATGCTGTGCCATGATTACGGCATGCACTACAAAATCAACAACATACAAAATCACAGGATCTTTAGCCGGTTTAAAAGACGGCACAATTTTTTTATCTGAAATTACAGGAAGAAATTTAGTAACAATGCAAGAAGTCAAAATAATAAAAGGAAAATTTACCTTTGAAGGTTCTGTTGATTATCCCACATTAGTTTGTATCAACATAGAAGGAGAGCAAAGGATATGTACTTTTTTTATAGAGAACTCGAACATTAGTATTTCCGGTGATGCCCATTTACCTGAAAACATCAAGGTTGAAGGTTCTGAGACAGATGCTATTTACAAAAAATACTTGTCGCTGCGTGAAAACATTGCGCAAGAACAAGATTCTCTTTATAAATGTTATATGACAGCCGCCAAAACAGGTGATTCGGTTTTATTATTAAAAATAGATCAAGAATACGAGGCTACCGAAGAAAGCGACAAACAATTAATTGTCAAATTTGTCAATGAATATCCAAATTCTTCCTTTATTCCATGGCTTGTATATAGAAATTCTTTCAATTTTGAATTAGATGAATTAGAAACCTTGTATAGCCTGATGAAGCCGGAATATGAAAACAGCATATATTATACACAACTTACCGAATATATGAATAAGTTAAAAAGAGTTGCTATAGGGCAGCCTTATTTAGATTTCACCATGAACGATGTAAACGATGAAGCTGTTTCTCTGTCTTCATTAATAGGTAAAGGTTATCTACTTGTAGATTTTTGGGCATCATGGTGCGGTCCGTGCAGGCAGGAAAATCCGAATGTTGTAGCAGCCTATAATATGTACAAAGACAAAGGTTTCGATGTTATTGGTGTTTCATTAGACAAAGCGAAAGAGCCTTGGCTTAAAGCTATTGCAGACGACAATTTGACTTGGACACACGTATCGGATTTAAAATATTGGGAAAATGAAGCAGCCAACTTATATGCTGTTCGCGCAATTCCATCAAATGTATTAATTGACAAAGATGGGATCATCATTGCAAAGAACATCAAAGGTGAAGCGTTGTTTAATTTTCTAAAAGACGTATTCAAATAATGAGGATTGCAGTAAACACCCGCTTACTTTTACATGGCAAGCTCGAAGGCATAGGACGTGTTGAATATGAATTACTAAGCAGGATAACTCGCGATCATCCGGAGCATGAGTTTATCTTCATTTTTGACAAAAAATACTCTGAAGAATTTATTTTCTCCGATAATGTAAAACCTATTGTAGTTATGCCTCCGACACGTGCGCCGATTTTAATGTATTTATTTTTTGAATGGAGTGTTTATCGAACTTTAAAAAAGCATAAAGCCGACATTTTCATATCTCCTGACGGCTGGGTTTCGTTGCGGTCTAAAGTACCGACAATAAGCATAATACACGACTTAAACTTTGAGTACTTTCCGGAGTTTTTTCCTCGAAAGATGCTTCGATATTATCAACATTTTTTCCATAAATTTGCAAAAAGGGCAGATAAAATTGTTGCTGTATCCGAATATACAAAGCAAGACATTATAAAATGTTATGATATAAATCCAAGTAAAGTAGATGTTGTATACAATGCTTGTAGTGATAATTTTCATCCGATTTCGGAAGAACATAAAGTCAGGACGAGAGAAAAATACACAGATGGGTGCGAGTATTTTATTTTTGTAGGATCATTACACAAAAGGAAAAACCTTGTCAATTTATTTTTAGCTTTTGATAAATATAAAGATTTAAGTAACAAAGACACGAAATTAGTAATAGTAGGCAATAAAAAATGGTGGAAAGGGGACATAGAGAACACATATAATACTCTGAAGAACAAGTCTTCTGTAATTTTCACCGGTTTTTTATCGGCGGAATATGTTAATGATATTGTAGCGAGTGCAATAGCCGAGTTATATATTTCGTTTTTTGAAGGTTTTGGCATACCGATATTAGAAGCATTTAATGCAGAGACGGCTGTTATCACCTCCAATACGACATCGATGCCGGAAGTAGCAGGAGATGCGGCAATTATTGTAGATCCATATAAAGTTGATGAGATAGTATCAGCGATGATTAAAGTTGAATCTGACGTGGAGTGTCGAAATGAGTTAATTCTAAAAGGCAGGCAACAGAGCCAAAGGTTTTGTTGGGACAACAGTGCCAAGAAGTTTTGGAATATTATAGAGACATTTATGACAGATTTTTCACAAACCGATTAATTAAAAACGATTAATACCGAGAGTAAATCAAATAAATTTTATACCTTTGCAAAATTTTTGAAACATGTCTAAAGATGTGAATATTTTTGCCGGCAGGTCGTCGGCTTATCTTGGTCAGCAAATTGCTACCGAGTATCATACCCAGTTAGGGAAAGTCAATTTCAATGTTTTTTCTGATGGAGAATTCAAACCTTCTTTTGAGCAAAACATAAGAGGTAACGCTGTATACATTGTTCAATCCACATTTCCGCCTGCGGACCATTTGATGGAATTGCTTATGCTGATAGATGCGGCACGCCGTGCTTCAGCGAAACATATAATAGCGATAGTTCCTTATTTTGGTTATGCACGTCAGGACAGGAAGGACATGCCCCGCGTGCCTATAACAGCGAAGTTAGTAGCTAATTTATTAGTAGCGGCAGGGTTAGAGCGTTTAGTGACGATGGATTTGCATGCGGATCAAATACAGGGTTTTTTTGACATTCCTGTTGACCATTTATACGCATCATCAGTATTTGTACCAATTATAAGAGAGTTAGGATTAGACAATATCACCTTTGCTTCTCCTGATGCCGGCGGCACTAAAAGAGCTGCTTCTTATGCAAAAGCTTTTGACACCGACTTTGTAATGTGCTACAAGCAGCGTTCAAAGCCAAACGAAATAGCAAGAATGGCTCTTATCGGTAATGTAAAAGACAGGAATGTATTATTACTTGATGACATGATAGACACAGCCGGCACTATTACAAAGGCTGCCGAACTCATCAAAAATGAAGGAGCAAAAAGCGTAATGGCTTTCGCTTCTCATGCAGTTTTGTCCGGTAATGCATACGAAAGGATAGAGAACTCTAACTTTGACAAAGTGTTTCTCACGGATTCTATTCCTCTGAAACAACAATCAAGCAAAATACAGGTTGTTCCCACAGCCAAATTATTTGCAGAAGTAATCAGAAAAATACAAAATTGTGAGTCTGTAAGCTCATTATTTCAATTTTAAATATTAATTAAAAAAACAAACTATGAAAAGTATCTCATTGAGCGGCTCTTTACGTAAGAGCGTAGGGAAAAAAGATGCAAAAGCAGCAAGAAAACAAGGTTTGGTGCCTTGTGTTATTTATGGTGGCGAAGAACAAAAACACATTTTTCTTTCGGAAAAAGAATTTGCAAAAGCAATTTTTACACCTGAAACTTACATCGTCAACGTAAATGTTGAAGGTAAGTCCATAAACACAATTATCCAAGATGTTCAATATCACCCTGTCAGTGATAAAATTATCCATGTTGACCTTTATGAAATTAAAGAAGACAAACCGTTCACGGTATCTCTTCCTGTATCATTTACCGGAACATCTAAAGGTGTTTTACGTGGTGGTAAATTACAACAAAAGATGCGTAAACTCCATGTTTCAGGTTTGATGAAAAATCTTCCTGATAAAATAGTTGTAGACATTACCAACGTTGACACAACAACGCCTGTCAGGATCGAAGATGTTAAATATGATAATCTGACATTCATCGACCCAAAACGTAATGTTATTATATGCTTAAAGACTTCACGCGCAATGGATGATGAAGGTGAAAGTGGTGAACATGAAGCTGCTCCGGCGGCGGCTCCAACCGACAAATAACAATTTATATTCAATAAAAAAAGGCTGCAATTGCAGCCTTTTTTTATTGAGAGAAGTTTATCAACTGTTCTCTATAAGCACCAAACAACTTAGATTTTGAGACAAAGCCAAGATAATGATTTTCAGCATCTACGACAGGCAG
>JALNXP010000143.1 GCA_023230285.1 Bacteroidales bacterium
TTTTGTTAAGCATCTCTTTAGGCAAATCAGCAGGCATGGTGGCACGCTTGCCGGTATTAATGTAAGTCTCGAGGCTGTATTTTGCAAGTCGCACATAAGGGTCCATCTTAGGCATATCGTAAATTGGAGTATATTGTTGTTGATAAATTTCATCAAAATGACGGCTTGCATCATTGCCGGCAGCGGTAAAAGCAGCTACGCCGTAGCCGATGCCAAAAGTACCTTGATAAGATAGCAGCTGCGACTGGACAGCTTTACCATCGAAGGCTCCCGCCATAATTTGAAACGAACGCAGTCCACATTCTGCTGCAGCATCACAAAAATTCTCATTGAAAGACAGGAATTGCAAAAAGTCCCCATTATCCATAGCTTGTGTCACTTGTTCATCAAAGACGGAACCTTCAGCAGCAAAGCCGTAAGGACCGCCCAACAGCAGCTTATGCGACAAGTCACCGCTGGCAATAAAAACGACATTCCGTCCTAATTCATCAGCAGTTTCGGCTATCAGCTTGCCAAGTTGATAATGGAAAATTGGCGGCAAGCCTGAAAGTCCGATTCTCACAAGTTCATAATCCTGATACTGTTCATTGATAAACGACAGCGGTATCATAGTTCCGTGGTCAAGGGTTTTGTCGCGTTCACCAAGCGTTCCGGCAGGCAAGTCTGCTTTTTCGGCTTTTGCAGCGAGTTTTCTTACAAAGTCAGTATCATAATCAACCTCCATTGCAACTTCGGGATGTCTAAACTGCCCAAAACTACCTGCAGCACGCATTCCGGGTGAAATATGAAAATAATCCGCATACATAATAGAATGCGGTGAGGTGAGTACGATAGTCTGCGGTTTGATAGCCGTAACACGCCTTGCCACTTCGCGACAAGCATCTATGGTCTTTTGAATTTTCTTTTCTTCCCCGCACCCTATCTGCGGCAGAATCACCGGCGGGTGCGGCATTATAAAAGCAGCAACTACTGACATAAAAGCCTCCTAATTTTTAAACAGCACATACAACATATCTGAAAATTCAGAATTATTAATTTTTATAGTTAGAGTGGTCAACTTATTTCAAGCATTGGCACTATTCAATCGTCGATTTGAGATGCCACAATGTGACATCTCTACAGTCACGCTATTAAAATCTATCGCACCAATGAACGATTAAACGTTAAACATTACACAAGGGCGTATGCAATACGCCCTAACAATCTTCTCTGAACTCTCTAACCTTACTTTATTGGTGCTGCCGGAATTTCCGGTAAGCCTTTATAGTCTTTGAGCTCTTCTAAAATAACTTCGATGGCTTTATTTAATTGAGCATCTTCGCCGTAATATTCTTTATAAGGGTCGTTGTCTACCCGGATGTCCGGTTCGACGCCCCAGCCTTCTACGATGTAGCCGTTGCCTTCGCTGTCGTACGAAGTAAATTCGGGTTTGTTCATGGAGGTGCCGTCAACGAATGGCAGGCTACCTCTGATGCCGACAATGCCACCCCATGTTCTTACACCTATAACTTTACCTAAATTGTGTTTCTTGAATGCGTAAGGAAACAAATCCCCGTCAGAAGCAGAGTAGTTGTTTATAAGCAACACCTTTGGTCCGAGCATCATCTTGGTCGGCGTCTGACTTGGCACTAACTGATTACGGCTCATGTTCGCACGCGTTATCTCTCTGTTCAGTCTTTCGATAATCATAGGAGAAACGTTGCCGCCGCCGTTGCCGCGGTCATCAATTATCAGAGCTTTTTTATCCAACTGCGGATAAAAATATTTAGCAAACTCGTTAAGTCCTTCAACGCCCATATCCGGAATATGAATGTAGCCGACTTCACCGTTGGTAGCTTCGTTAACTTTTTTGATATTATTGCGTACCCAATCGAAATAGTACAAATTTGCTTCATCTTTAATGGGAACAACAATAACATCACGTCCTTTTTGGTTTACATCAGAAGCAACAGACAAAACAACCTCTTTATTGGCAGTGTTTACCAATGCTTCATAAATGTCGTTCATGTCTTTTGTTGATTTACCATTGACAGCGACAATAAAATCGCCTGCTTTGATGTTCATTCCAACCTCTGTCAGCGGTGAACGCAAATCTTCTCTAAAGTTCTCGCCATCAAGAATTTTAGTAATTTTATAGTAGCCACTTGCGTCACGTTCAAGCTTTGCGCCAAGCAAGCCCATGTTTATTCTTTCAGGATTGAATTTGTCGCCACCGTTGATATAAGCATGACCAACGTTGAGTTCTGCTATCAACTCTCCTATCAAGTAGTTCAGGTCATCTTTACAATTGACGTAAGGAAGCAATGCAGCATATTTATCACGCATCTTTTCCCAGTTAACTCCGTGCATATTAGGAACATAGAAAAAGTCACGCATTTGTCGCCACGCCTCAAAATATATCTGTGACCATTCAGCTTTATTATCAACAACAACCTTCATATTAGAAACATCTACCGGCGATTTATCAAGATTGATTTTACCTTTAGGAAGGTCTATTACATAATATTGACCTCTGCTACCAATCAAAGCCTTTTTTTCATCAGCCGAAACGTCCATATTCATATTTTTGCCTAATTCTACAACTTTTGAATCTTTTCCGTCTAACTTAATCATATTCAGAGTAGAACCATCAACTTCACTCCAGCGGGAATAATAAAGGCAACCATCTACACAGGCGATAGCACCATAATAAGCAGGGTCACACGGAATAGCAATAATTCTATCGCTAATGCCTTCTATATCAACTTTTACAGCTTTGTCGGCATTATCATCTTTTTTATCATCTTTTCCTTTTTTATCTTTTTTATCTTTAGTCTCTTGTTGAACTTCGGCTTTATTTTCATTTGATTTCACCTCATCATTAGTATAAGCGAAAGGATTTGGAGTATCTTTAGATAGAGTAATCATATAAAGTCGAGCCATATCGCTATAAATATGATTCCATTCTGTAGAACTGTAGGAAGGGTTAAAATCTCTATCAGAACTGAATATCAGATACTTACCATCATTGCTAAAAATAGGAGAATAAGAATCGTACCATGAACTTGTCACAGTATAAGATTCTTTTTTATCTAAAGAGTACAGCACAACTTCACTCATTTCGTTAGAAGTTTGCTGCGAATAAGTTATCCACTTACTATCCGGTGACCAATTATAAGAGCGTATTTCCCAGTATGGATTTCTCTTCACTTCCGTAACTTTCTTAGTATCAACGTCAACATATTGCAGGCGCATCATTTTATCGCTATAAAGGATTTTTTTGCTATCCGGCGACCATGCTATGTCGAAGATGTAAGTACCTGTGTTATTGGTAATTTTTTCCGGTTTTTCGGAGCCATTTTCAGTTTGGACATAGATTTCAAATTCGCCGTCCATATCGGAGATATAGGCGATTTTCTTACCATCAGGTGACCAAGTTGCGGAGCGGTCGTGAGCGCCGGAGCTTGCTGTCAGATTTCTTGTAATTCCGGAAGTCGCCGGTAAAGTATAAACATCGCCTCTGCCAACTAATACTACACGATTTCCGTCAGGAGAAATGCCGCTACCTCTGATATTCTTAGAAGCATCTTTCATTTTATTTCTTCCAGTAGCAAAATCTTCGTTTATAGTAATGGTAAGTTTTGTAACTTCTTCTGTAACAGGATTTAAAACATAAAGGCAGCCACCATTTTCAAAGATAATTTCTTTATTACCTGCTGAAGGGAATTTTACATCATAATTATCAAAATCAGTAACTTTATGAACTTCTTTAGATTGCAGGTCGTAGCAAAAAATATTCATAATTCTGTCTCTATCGGAGCAGAAAAATATTTTATTGCCGAACCACATTGGGAAGATATCTTGAGCATCATTATTGGTGATGTTAGTAGTTTCACCGGAAGCGATGTCAAAGATTCGGATGTCGTCAGCCATGCCGCCTTTATAATGTTTCCAAGTTCTAAATTCGCGAAACACTCTGTTGATAGCCATTTTAGTGCCGTCAGGAGAATAGGAGCACCAGCTACCGGTTATCAAAGGTATTTCTTCGGACAAGCCGCCATCTACGCTTACAGTGTAAAGCTGTCCGGTAAATGAGTTAAACGACTGTTTACGAGAGCGATACACAACATTCTTGCCATCTGGTGTCCAAGTCATAACTATATTATTAGGGCCCATTCTGTCGGAGACATCATCGCGAGAAAGAGTTGCGGTATAAGTCAATCTTTGAGGTTCGCCGCCGGTTGCCGGCATGACGAAGACCTCTGTATTACCGTCATATTGTCCGGTAAAAGCTATAGTTGAGCCATCAGGCGAGAAGCGTGCAAACATCTCGAAACCGGCAGGGTCGTTAGTGAGTTTACGGGCTACACCGCCGGCTTTATCTGCGGTATATAAATCACCGGCATAAGTAAAGACAACGGTGTTATCATATATTGCAGGAAAGCGTAATAATTTTGTTTCTTGTGCAAGCATTGTCACAAACAGCAAAAATGTAAAAGCTGAGATAAAAAAACGTTTCATGATTAATTATAATTTTTATTTAAACATTGATGATATTTCGTATTCATATTTTTTGGAGACATAAAATCTCTTAACTTTCAGAGCAGCAGACAGTTCGCCCGAGTCCACCGTCCATTCGGAAGGTATAAGCACAAAATTGCTGACTTTTTCTGTCGAGCTAAGGTTTTTATTGATTGCGAGTATTTCTGTTTTGAAGAACTCTATAACTTTTTTATTCTCAACAATATTTTTCAGAGAATCTATAGCGATGTCGTTTTGTTTACACCATTTATTGAGGTGCATAAAATCTGGAACGATAAGTGCTGCGCAATACTTTTGATTTTCGCCGACAACCATAGCATTATCGATAAATGTTGATTCTTTAAGGAAGTTTTCTACATAATCGGGATTAATATATTTTCCGAAAGAATTTTTGAATATAGATTTTTTTCTTCCGGAGATAGTCAGTTTATTATCATTTTCGAGTTTACCGAGGTCGCCGGTATGAAACCAGCCATCATCATCAATAACTTCTTTAGTAAGTTCGGGTGACTTATAATATCCGAGCATCAGGGAAGGACCTTTAGTCAGGATTTCGCCGTCCTCGGATATTTTCACTTGATTTTGTGCCATCACGCCACCAACGCTGCCGAAACCATATTGTCCTTTTTTGAAGGTAGTTACAGCTATCACCGGTGATGTTTCGGTAAGTCCGTAGCCGGGAAATATATACATTCCGGCGCAAGTAAAAACTCTTGAAAGTTTATCGGAGATAGCGGCTCCGCCGGAAACTATTATCTTCAGATTTCCACCAAGAGCAGCACGCCATTGTTTATAAACAAGCATATCTGCTATCTTCCGCTCAAATTCATAAAAGCAGCCGTTTTTACCGTCATGCTCATACTTCTCGGCAATAGCGACCGCCCGGAAAAATATTTTCTTTTTAACACCTTTCAGTTGTCTGCCGGTATTTAAAATTTTGTCATAAGTTTTCTCGATAAGTCGAGGTACCGAACACATTACATTAGGCTTTACTTCTTTAAAATTATCGGCAAGACGAGGGATACTTTCAGCGTAATAAAGGCTAAGACACTGATACTGATACATGTATATTATCATTCTCTCATACACATGGCATAAAGGCAGATAGCTAATAGCACGTCCTTTAGGATTAAAAGGAGGAATATGAGCCACGCCCATAAAATTGCTAACGAGGTTATAATGCGACAACATAACTCCTTTAGGTGTACCGGTAGTGCCGGAAGTATAAATCATAGTTGCCACATCATCTTTAGAAACAGAATTTTTAATAGCATTCAAATCATATTTGGCAGCATTCTGTTTACCGAGTTCCATAATCGAGTACAAATCCTGATAGCCTTTCATCGGCTTAAGAGTATACACATTGCGAATATTCGGGCATTCTGTAATGATAGTTTCAATACGTCTCAGCATATCAAAGCCGCTTACGAAAACGCATTCGGCATCACAATGATTCAGGATATATTTATGTTCAGATTCACTAATTGTCGGATATATAGGCACGTTAACCACGCCGATTTGCAATGCACCCATGTCAAGGAAATTCCATTCCGGCATGCTATTACTGATAACTGCGATTTTATCACCTTTCTTCAGACCAAGTTTGAGTAATCCATAACTCACAAAATTTGAGTTATGGATATAATCATCTATAGAGTACATTACCCATTTTTTATTTTCTTTGCCTGCGAGAGCATCTTTTTTATCAGGACAACGTTCCTTATAATGAGTCAGCAGGTCAAAGATGCGAGTTACCGAAGCCATATTCAACTAATTAAACATATTCTTTATAACATTTGCATATTTTTCTTCTACAATTTTTCTTTTAACCTTCAATGTAGCAGAAAGTTCACCGCTATTTACAGACCATTCATCAGCTACCAATGCAATACGACCTATTTGTTCTGTTTTACCCAGTGAAAGATTTACTTCGTCTACAACTTTTTTGATTCTATCTATGACGAGCTGATTTTTAACCATTTCAGCATTAGTTGTATAAGGTAT
>JALNXP010000144.1 GCA_023230285.1 Bacteroidales bacterium
GGTCGTAATTGAGAATAATGTAATCTACATCAATAATGTTGATTTTACCTTTTACTTTTGTCTTATTACCATCTTCATCGCAATATTTGAAAAAAATCTCATCACCGACAAAGTATTTTTCGTTTTTTGCTGTGCCGTTCTTTTTTACAAGTAACATTTTCTGTGAAAATGCAAAATTGCATACAGCAAACAATAAGAATGTTATTAAGATAAGTTTTACTTTCATAAGAAATATAATTGATTTTCAAAGATACAACATTTTTCTAATATTGATTAAAAATTATTTAGAGCTTCATTTTTTGCTTCTTTCCTTGCATCACGCGACCAATTGATAAGTCCGTTTATAGAGTTCAGAAGATATACAAACCACATTGTACATACTATTAATGCGTTGCTGTTACCATTAGCATAAGCCATATACCACATTATTATCGTTGCAATGTTGACAGCAACCCAGAGGTACCATTGTTCGGTATATGTTTTGACCATCAGCAACATAGCAATTATAGACAAGAAAGTCGTTGCGGAATCCAAATAGGGTGCAGGGTCATCAAAATATTTGAGAGCCTGTGCGCCAACAATGACTAAGATTACAGAAACGATTGACAATATTATTCTTTGCTTAGCAGATAAATTGCGTGCTTTTACTTCTGTCTTGCTGCCGTCTCTCATTCTTTTTTTCCACATAAAGAAGCCGATAAATTGCATTGGTACATAGTACAAGGCATTTAACGCCACTTCGCCCCAATAGCCGACACCCCACGAACAATAGGCATATAAACTTACTTGTATCAAGCCAAATAAATAGTTGGCAATGTGTCCTTTAGCAACCAAAACCACACATAACACACCGGATATTGCAGCAATGCTTTGAAGTAACGCCAATTCATCGTTGATGATGGAAACTAATATGTTCAAGGTTATGATGGTAACTAATAAAAACCATTCGTATGGTGTGAAAAATTTGATAAATTTGGATATGGATAATTTGATGTCGGATTTCATCGTTGATGTTTTAATTATATGGAATTGAATATACTAAGCAGTTTTATCTCTTCGTTTTCCCAACATAAATCAGCTTTGGCTTTGGCAAAAATTTGATGTTTTTCTTCTTTGTTTATGTTCTCCCATTTTATTAAAGCATTATTAATAACTTTAGCCAAATTTTGTGGGCTGTTGTCTGTAACTAATTCACCTACAGAGTATTGCTTTACTATTTTACTTATTTCGGGAAAATCTGTTGCTATAACAGGAACTTCCGCATGGATAAAGTCTGCAATGCGGTTTGGTGCCGAATAATAATAATTCAGTCCTCTGTTTTCTAACAAACTCATGCCTAAGTCTGCATTTTGCGTGATAGAACTCAAAGTTTCCAAAGGAATACGTCCTAAAAAAATGACTTTATCTTGTAGTTGTTTTTGCTCAACATATTTTTGCATTTGACAGAAAATGTCGCCGGTGCCGGCAATGTAAAAAACAGCATTATCTATATATTCCATGGCATCAATTATCCATTCTATGCCGCGTCCGATATTTACCGCACCTTGGTAAAGTAAAATGTGTCTATTCTCTTTTTCATCAATAGTGATTGCATCTGATGTGTTGTGCGTAAATGGCACGTTACGAATAACTTGCATGTTGATACCATATTTTTTGTTATAAATATCGGCAATGGATTGGCATACTGTATATGAATATTTCAGATGAGGAAATATTTTATACTCTATATAAGTCCAAGTGTTTTTTACTTTTTGTCTACCAACGAGTTCCGGCACTTCAGGGAACATTTCATGCGCATCAAAAACTAATGGTTTACGTCTTATTTTGCTTACAAGATAGTTAGCCAACAATGTATCGGTGTCATTAGATAGCAAAATATCAAATTTTGAGAACAGCAGAAAGAAAAATAATCTGATGTTATATTCGGCGTAGAAAACAGCTTTCTTATTGAATATCAATCTAAAGCGTTTAATAGCGTAAGGGCGTTCAAGTTTTTTGGAATTTTTGAATTTTCTACCTGTTACTAATACATTGTAGCCGGCGTTATGCAGAGACTGTGAAATTCTGTTTACACGCTGGTCGGTTACTAAATCGTCTGTAACTGAAACAATTACTTTTTTGTGTAACTTCGTCTTGTTCATCAATAAGTAAATAATTCAAATAAAATGCAAAGATACATCAAGTTTTTTAAACCGACTTGTAAAATGATGTCTGTATTGTGCATATAATTAAAAATTTATGCTAAATTTGCGCTATTATTAATTTAACAAACAAATATTATGATAATTATAGCTGATAGTGGTTCTACAAAAACAGATTGGAGAATTTTAGATGGAGATAAAGTCAGTCAGGTAATGACAGGAGGGTATAATCCGTATTATTACGATATAAATTTATTGAAAGGTTTTGCGGCTGAAGTTGCAAAGACCATTGACAGCGATTTAGTAGAAGCTGTTTATTATTACGGTTCCGGCTGTTCTTCGGAGGCTAATTACAAAAAAGTGGCGGAAGCGTTGAAAACGGCTTTTTCTAAGGCTTCATGTTTTGTATATCACGACTTGTTAGCCTCTGCACGCTCTGTATTGGCATCGCGACACGGAATAGCCTGCATATTGGGTACCGGCTCAAATTCTTGCTTGTACGATGGATATTCCGTTACCGAAAATGTGCCTTCTGTAGGCTGGATGATTGGCGATGAAGGCTCCGGTACTTATCTTGGAAAATTACTTATCACCGACTATATGAGGTTTATGATGCCCGCAAATGTTAAACAATGGCTCGAAGAAGAATATAAACTCGATTTTGAAGAAGTCCTGAATTGCATGTACTCAAAGCCTAAACCTAATAACTTCTTCGCTTCTTTTCCGCCTTTTATCTCTAAACATATAGATGATGAGTATTGCCATAATTTGATAATGAAGAATTTTGACGACTTCTTTGAATGGCAAATTTCCAAATACACAGGATATAACGATGAAGAATTAGGCTTTGTAGGTTCTATAGCTTATCACTTTAAAGATACTTTGTTAGAGTGGGGTGGAAAAAACAATTTGAATATAGGCAGTATTTATAAAGTACCGATGGATGGGTTGATTAATTTTCATAAATCTAAATAACATGTTGAAAATCAAACAGTTTGAATTTAATCACATTTGTGTAAATACATATATTTTATCAGATGAGACATGTAAGGCATTGGTTATAGATCCGGCTTTCAGCACGCAGTCGGAGTGTGATGAATTTGACGAGTATATTTCTGAAGAATGCCTTGATATTGTTGAAGTTGTGTTTACGCATCCACATGCTGACCACTTAGTTGGTGGTGCTTGTATTTATGATAAATACCGGATAGTTCCCAAGATTAATTCGCACAGCAAGGATTTGGTGGCTGTTGTAAGTATGCAGGCGGCTGCAATAGGGTTTGGCGACTTTAAGCTGTGTCCTTTGAATTATAATCTTGAAGAAGGTGAAAATGTTTGTGTTGGCAATATGAGTTTTGATGTGATGTATATGCCGGGGCATGCAGACGGCAGTGTTTGTTTATATTCAACTTCCGAGAAAGTGTTATTTACCGGCGATGTTTTGTTTAGAAGCAGCATAGGCAGAACAGATTTTCCTACCGGCGACTATGATACGTTGATAAATAACATAAAAAACAGGATATTTGTTTTACCTGATGATGTTAAGATATATCCGGGTCACGGCTGTCGGACTT
Organism: Bacteroidales bacterium; assembly: GCA_023230285.1. GTDB lineage: Bacteria > Bacteroidota > Bacteroidia > Bacteroidales > BM520 > RGIG7150. Next base: position 3,716 of record JALNXP010000144.1, read on the forward strand.
CGGTGAAGTTTGAGAGAAATTTCAACCCGTTTTTTAAGGCTAATTAAATAAAAATAAAAAAAGCAGAGAAAAATTCTCTGCTTTTTTTATTTGGCTTACACCGTTTTTTCGACATTCCACGTGAACGCTCGCACGCCTATTTCTTTGTTTCTGTTGTCCAATTTGCGGACATATTTTAATAGTTCGTCAACTTTGTTATCATCAACTACTGTTATTATTGCCGAGTTCATTTCGGGCCATGTATGAGTGCCGTGTCGTGGTTCGCCGTCAGTAGAGCCTTGTCCTTGAACTTGCTCAAAGAAGGTATAGCCTCTAATTTCCAATTGAGACAATAGATACTCCACACGCTCGGTGTTTGCTTGGTTAAATATTATGAATACTGCTTTCATGGCTATTTATTTTGGGATTCTTGTAATTTAAGTGTTTCATTATCGTCAGGAGCATTCATAAAAACGAATGTTTTGTGTAATTTAGTAGCTTTGTCGCGTTCACCATGTCTTGACATTAATGAGTAGAGTAGAGGAACTACAAACAGAGTAACAAGGGTTGACACTGTTAAGCCGCCAATGACGACAATGCCCAAAGGCACCCACATTTCAGAGCCTTCGCTTGTACTTAAAGCCATAGGAACCATACCTAATATGGTGGTTATTGCGGTCATTAACACAGGTCTCAGACGTGATTTTCCTGCTAATGCTATAGCATCGTTAAGTGGATGTCCTCTATCTCGCATGAGATTAATGTAATCGACAAGGACAATACCGTTTTTGACAACAATACCAACTAACAGTATTATTCCGAGTGCGCCTACCATATCTAAAGATTTTCCTGTAATCAAAAGAGCGAGGATAACACCGGTGAAAGCGAAAGGAATAGCCATCATGATGATAAAAGGTTTTGAAAACGACTCGAACTGTGATGCCATAACTACATATACCAACATGACTATCAGGAGAAACAGAGTAATCATGTCGCTGAAGGTTTCTTGCTGGTCTTCGTAAGTACCTGCAAGGTTGACTATCAATCCCTGCGGAATATCGGTTTTATCTATCTCGGCTTGAATTGCTGTTGCAAGTTCGCCGAGTGAAGTGTGATATGGTGTAACCGACACGGTAACAACACGTTCACGACGTTCGTGGTCTATACTTGGCGGACACCAATACTCTTTAATTTCAGCAAGCTCTTTCAATTTAATGAATTTGCCGGCAGCTGTGGGTATCGTAAGTTCTTCAATATCAGTGATGCTGTTTCTGTAATTTTCTTGCAATCTTACTACTATGTCGTATTCTTCGCCGTCTTCTTTGAGATAGCCAACAGTCATACCATTAACTCTATATCTTACGTAAGTAGAAACAGTGGCTTCGTTTAAGCCGTGACGCGCTAATTTTTCCTTGTCGAAAACAATTTGAAGCTCTGCTCTGTCTTCTTCTCGGCTTATGGTAATGTCGCGTGCACCTTTTACGTCTTTCATCTTTTGACTAATAGTGCTTGCAAGAGCGTTGGTTTTGTCAAAATCATAGCCAAATACCTTTATATCAACGGTGTTAGAACTACTTGGACCGCCACTCGAAACTGTTACCTGATTTTTTATGACTTCCGGTATTGTCTGTAAATCTTGACGTACTATCTCGCAAATATCAAAAATGCTTCTATCTCTTTCATACTTCTTATTTGTCTTGACAGTCATCGTAATTTTGTTATTTGTTGATGATGAGAACAAAGAAGATATTCCGGATTCATCGCTTGAACCTACTGTAGTTGAGATGAGCTTGGTTTCCGGAACAAGTACCATAATTCTTTCTTCAATTTCACGAGCTATTTTTGCAGTTTCTTCGATTCTTGTACCGCGTTGAAGTTCAGCAGTTACCGAGAAACGTCCGTTGTCTTCCTGAGCCATAAAGTCTGTTCCTATTTTCCCTTGAAATACAGGTATAAGAGAAGCTGCAAATAAAGCTATGATTACTAATAAGGTGATGACTTTGTGGTTAAGACATGCACGTAATGCTTTTGCATACCAATTATCAACTATATCCAACAAACGGACAACGGTATTTTGGTAAGTGATGCGTTTTTTATTTTTTGCAGATGATTTTTTTGTAATAGGTTTCATCAACTTGGAGGCGAGCATAGGCGTAAGGCTGATTGCTACCAAGGTAGATGTCGACACCACTATAGTCACTATCCAGCCCATTTCTTTGAACAGAATACCGGCCATGCCTGTTAGCATTGTGAGAGGGATAAATACGGCGGCTATTACCAATGTTGTAGCTATAACAGACACCCACACTTCATTGGTTGCGTATATTGCGGCTTCACGCGGGCTGGAACCGCGGTCTATGTGCCGCGTGATGTTTTCTAATACCACAATGGCATCATCAACAACCATACCTATTGCAATTGTAAGTGAACAAAGCGAGATAATGTTGATAGAACTGTCTACAAATTTAAGATATATGAACGATACTACTAAGGCAATTGGTATTGTCAGTGATATTATTAATGTGGCTCGCCATCTGCCAAGGAAAAACAAAACTACTAAAACAACAAACAGTAACGCATATAAAATTGATTCTGTAAGTCCTGAAATAGCACTTTCTATGTTCTCTGAAGAGTCGTAAATAAGGTTACATTTTATATCAGGTGGCAAATTTTGCTGAATCTTAGTCAGCTCTTTTCTGACATCACGGCAGATCTGTACAGTGTTGGCTCCCGACTGTTTCATGACT
>JALNXP010000145.1 GCA_023230285.1 Bacteroidales bacterium
CGACACGAAGTGAAAATAATCGAGGTATATGACTGGTCACTCCATGTAGGACAAAAATCATCATATTTTGAATTAATGCTTTTTATTCTTGATACTTCACAGTTATCAGGATTGGCATTCAACTCTGCCAATAGGTCGCAGGATTCCAGTCCCGCAAGCGCCAACGGATCATTTGGACATAAATCTAAATACTTTTGATATTGGGTTTTGGCATCTTCATACTTTTCATTATATCTTAACGCATCACCATATTTCAATATAACAGTAGAATCTCTTTTGTCATATTTCATCTTTATCGCATTTTTATATTGCGATTCAGCATTCTTAGTCTTGTTAGTCATGCAATAACAGTCGCCAAGTCGTGAAGCTATTCTGGCACGCTCAGCTTTGTTCTTTTTAGCTTTTGAGTACGCTTTCTTATATTTGTTAATTGCTGATGTATAGTACCCTGATTCGTATAACTTGTCAGCTGCTATGCTGTGTTTTCCCTGCGAAAATGCTAAAGATGATACAAATAGCAGTATTAATAATAAGCTGATCTTCTTGTTCATTATAATCGAAATTTTTAAATGCAAATATAATCGCTTTTTTCCAATTATTATGTTAGAAGATATTAAAAAATAAACAGTCGTTTTAAAATACTTTTTTATCTTTGCATTTCAAAATTTATCAGCGTAAAATTCAATGAATTATAAAAATATAATGTTGTGTGTCTTGTCTGTGATATGTATTTCATTAACATGTAATGCAAAACCATCACAAAATAACAACAATTTGAAAGTAACAATATTGTCTTTGTTTAGCGGCTCAACTAAACTCACTTATGAGCGATTGATAGTTCCGAAACAAAGTTTAGAAATAACAGGTGGCATTATAGGTGCCGGCATGGACATCTTAAACCATAACGGGGCTAAAGGTGCTTTATGCAGATTAGCGTATAAATTTATTTTTAAAGAAGAACAGCAGTCTCCTCTTGATGGCTTTTATGTTAAACCGGAATTGGCATTTTCTTCGTATTCTTACAAATATGAAGAAGAACGTTTATTGGTAAACAGATTAGCTATTATGGGCTGTACCGGATATCAGATTGTGAAAAATTGGTTTGTGTTTGATATATTTGCCGGTATGGGCTTCGGTGTCGGCGATGCAAATAAAAGTAATTATCATCATGGGTATATAGGTTTTAATTCGTCTTCACCTTTTGCATTTACTGCCGGTTTTAAACTTGGAGTAGTTTTCTGATTTAATAATATTTTACCTATATCAGCATTTATTTTATCATGAATGACCATACAAAATTTTCTGTTGCAATTATAGGTTTTGGTAGAATGGGCGAACTGTTTTATGACGAACTGAAGGCCGCTCCCGAAACATGGAATATCTTGTATATTTGCGACAGTAATGCTGAAACAAGAGAGTATGCAAAAAACTTGTCTCCCAATTCTATAGTAATCGCCGATGATACTGCCGTTTTTGAAGATGAAAGAGTCGATGTTGTCGTTTTAACAGCTTTAGCAGATTCAAGAAAAGATAGAATTGATAGAGCTTTAAAGTCTAATAAACACGTCATTAGCGAAAAACCAATATCCGACACTGTGGAAAAAGAGTGGCAAATTGTCGATGAAGTCGAAAACTCTTGTTCTATAGTTGCTGTGAACCTGCCGTTGAGAAACGCATGGCATAATATCGCTATTAAGAATTTTATAAATAGCGGAGAAATTGGCGACTTGGCGATAATCAGGGTTTGCAGTATGACACCCGGCTTAGCTCCCGGAGAAGGTCATCTGCCGGAAGGTCCGGCTTTCCACGACTGTGGTATGCACTATGTCGATATAACAAAATGGTTCGCCGACAGCGACTATCATTCATGGCACGCTCAAGCCGTCAGAATGTGGAATTATAAAGAACCGTGGTGGCTGCAATGTCACGGAACTTTCGAAAACGGCGTAGTCTTCGACATCACACAAGGACATGTTTATGGACAACTTGCTAAAGATCTAATTCATAATTCATATATCGATATCATCGGTACTAAAGGTATAGCTCGTATATCACACGATTATCATGATGCTGTTGTAGAATTACATGGCGTTAATCATACCGAAATTATTAAACGCAAATACGGCGACAAAAATATTGATGTCCTTTGTGATTTGTTCGCCCAATCATTAAAAACAGGTATTATGGATAAACGACTGCCCACAGTAAGAGATGCTGCCATAGGCTCACTTTACGCTTGGAAATTCTTAGAAGATGCCAAAAATAATGTGTTGCCTTCAATAGGAAGTTTATCTACATTAGAAGAAATAAAATTGAGACGCAGCCATCTGAAAAACGGATATGGCATATCAAGAAGAAAAAAATAATTTAACTTTTTTTGTTTTTAACGAAAAAATATTTTACTTTTGTAACTTCAAAATTGAATTATTAATATGCTAAAAACTTAAATTATGGCATTAAAATTAAACTCCGAAATCAAAGATCAGGCTCTTGCAACTCTACAAGACAATTGGAAACAACCTGTGTTGGCTATGTTATTGTATATGGTAATATGCTCTGTCGCAGCTATACCGTATGCAAGTATAGCCGTAAGTATTTTTCTGATTCTACCTATTGAATACAGCTTAGTCGTATCTTATCTTGACTTCTTCCGTGGAGATAAAGAGGATATGGTAGGCAAATTATTTAATTGCTTCAGAAATTATGGCAGAATACTTGGCATTTCTTTGTTGAGAACTGTATATATATTGTTATGGAGTTTGCTGCTTATCATCCCCGGCATAATAAAAAGTTATTCTTATGCTATGACATATTTCATCTCTATCGACCACCCTGAATATACTGCTGAAGAAGCTATTACAAGCAGCATGGCTATGATGGACGGCAATAAGATGAAATTGTTTATGCTCGATTTGAGCTTTATTGGCTGGTTCTTGTTGTGTCTCTTAACTTTAGGCATCGGCTTTTTGTGGCTCTATCCTTATATTTATACTGCTCACGCTGCGTTTTATGAAGATTTGAAAGCTAATGCGGTGTTGTAACCGTTTAATGTTTAGTTGTTAGAATGTCTGTCAAAGTTGCTATTAACACAACCTCAAATAAAAAAAAAGCTGACCAACCCGATCAGCTTTTTTTATTTGATGTTAACTATAGTTATTTAACTTCGACTACATGTTCGCCGCCTGTTTTTATAGCATCTTCGTTAAGCGGTAACAAGTTGTGGTGACGGGCAGGGATAGATTTCGCTAAACCTTTCATCACATTCTCCAATTTTACCACCGGACGAACTTTAAGATATGCACCAAGAACTATCATATTGAATATCTTGACATTACCCATATTTGCTGCTATTTCGGTAGCATCAATTTTGTATATTTTAATATCTTTTCTTGTTGGAGCTTTTGTTATACCATTAGGGTCGTACAGTAAAATACCGCCCGGTTTTACTTGAGCTTCAAATTTATCCATTGAAGGTTGGTTAAGAACGATAGCTGTGTCGAATTGGTGCAGAATAGGTGAGCTGATTTGTTTATCGCTGACTATAACTGTCACATTAGCTGTGCCGCCTCTCATTTCAGGTCCGTAAGAAGGCATCCAGCATACTTCGAGGTCTTGCATGATACCGGAATAGGCAATAATTTTACCCATTGACAAAACACCTTGTCCGCCAAAACCGGCTATAATTATTTCTTCTGTCATAATTTTAAAATTTTTCCGGATTAATCTTTAATATATTGTTCATAATCAGCAGGATTATCTCTTGTTGAATCTTTTAAATCTCCCAACGGATAGAATTTAAACATGTGGTCTTCCATCCATTTGTTAGCTTTAACAGGGTCAACTTTCCAGCCCGAGTTACAAGTAGATACTACTTCAATAAAAGAAGTACCTTTCTTATCTCTCTGGTTTTCAAAAGCTTTTCTGATAGCTTTTTTAGTTTTTCTGACTGCTGCTGCTGTTTCTACAGACTGACGAGTTACATAACATGTACCCGGCAGTTGAGCGATGAGTTCGGTTATCTTCATCGGGTAACCATTTCTGTCAACATCACGACCGTAAGGAGTAGTAGCTGTCTTCATACCTACAAGGGTAGTAGGAGCCATTTGTCCGCCTGTCATACCGTAAATAGCATTGTTAACAAAGATGCAAACTATATGTTCGCCTCTGTTGCAGGCATGTAATATCTCGGCTGCGCCTATAGATGCAAGGTCGCCATCGCCCTGATATGTGAATACATACTTATCTGGAAGTAAACGTTTGATAGCAGTAGCAACCGCCGGAGCGCGACCGTGTGCTGCTTCTTGAAAATCTACATTCAAGTAGTTATATGCAAATACGGAGCATCCTACAGGAGATACGCCTATAGTCTGGTCCTGAATACCCATCTCTTCAATAACTTCAGCAATAAGTTTATGAGTTACACCGTGGCTGCAACCCGGACAATAGTGCATAACTTTGTCTAAAAGTATACTTGATTTTTTATATACGATATTTTCTTCTTTGATAATATCTTTGATGTCAATGTCTGCCATATTATTTGCCTCCTATTAATTTAGATTCTAATGCAACAACAATTTCATCCGGTGAAGGAATTATACCACCGTTACGACCTGCCCATTCTACAGGAACTTTACATTCCACAGCAAGTTTAACGTCTTCAATCATTTGTCCGGCATTCATCTCGACTGACAGTATGCCTTTCATCTTGGTTCCTAATTGATATAGTTGTTTTGATGGGAAAGGATATAGTGTTATCGGGCGGAAAAGACCTACTTTAATGCCTTTTTCTCTTGCCAACTCTATGGATTTTTTACAGATACGTGAAGCTGAGCCGAAAGCGACAAACAGATATTCTGCATCTTCGGTCATATATTCTTCATATCTTGCTTCTTTTTGCATATCTTCATATTTCTTTTGGAGATGAAGGTTGCGTTGTTCCATAATTGCCGAGTCAAGCTCTAAAGAGGTGATGTAGTTGTGTTGTTTACTTCCCAAAGTACACCAATCGCCGCATTCTTTTCTGATTTCTTCTTCTGTACGGCGGGGAACGAAGTCGCTAAGATATACTTTTTCCATCATCTGACCGATAGCTCCGTCTGATAATATGACTACAGGAGTACGATATTTAAAAGCTAAATCGAAGGCTAATGTCACAAAGTCGTTCATTTCCTGTACCGAGTTAGGTGCGAGTGCTATAACATGGTAGTCGCCATGTCCGCCGCCTTTAGTAACTTGGAAATAGTCGGCTTGTGACGGCTGGATAGTACCTAAACCGGGACCTCCACGTACCACATTAACGACCACGCAGGGAAGTTCTGCACCTGCTATATAAGACAAGCCTTCTTGCATCAAACTATAGCCAGGACTTGATGATGATGTCATGACTTTTTTACCGCAAGCAGCACCACCATAAACCATGTTTATAGAGGCGACCTCACTTTCAGCTTGAAGAACTACCATGCCGGTTTCTTCCCACGGCTTACGTATCATGAGGGTTTCCATAACTTCGGACTGAGGGGTTATAGGATAACCAAAATAGCCGTCAACACCTGCACGTATCGCAGCTTCAGCTATTACCTCGTTTCCTTTCATTAATCTTAATTCTCCCATTATAGATTTTTTTTAAATTGTTTAATACTAAATTTTAACCTTATATACGGTGATTACACTGTCCGGACATACTGTCCCACATGATGCACAGCCTACGCACGCATCAGGATTTACCATCTTTACATAATCATAGCCTTTACCATTGACTTCGCCTGAATGCCCAAGAACATTTGCAGGACACGCAACTATGCACAAACCACAGCCTTTGCACAACTCTTTGTCAATTACTACAGCTCCTTTAATTTTTGCCATATCTATATTTTTTAAGTTAATAAATGCCTGTTTTTTTAAAACGGCAAAATTAGAAAATATTTATCTAATTTGCAAATGCCTTTCATGTTATTTTTTTCTTATTTCACCATTATCTTTACTTAAAAAGATAAAAAATTGTAATGCAATAAGTTACACTATTCATATCTGAAACATCACAAAACTATCTCTATAGTTGAGCCATTGTCAATTAAGTAGTTAATGCCCTCTTCACCGTTTTCAATAACGACATTAATTTTCTGTCCTTTTCTACTGATTTTAATGTTATATACTTTGTTGCTGCAAGCATGTATGTTACTGATATTCATATAATTCCATCTGTCAGGCAGTTGTGGCGTAAGATTAAAGCTGTTAAATCCTGTCGGACGTATGCCGAAGAGTCCTTCGGTGATAACACGACAATATAAGCCGCTTTCTGCCGATAAATGCCGTTGACTGCCTTCGGGGCAGGCTTCAATGGGGTAGGGAACATGCTCACCCAAAAGCCGCTGACGAGAATAATACTCTAAATGATTTATGGCTTCTTCTCTGCTACCCGCAGCAAATGTGCCTCTTAAA
>JALNXP010000146.1 GCA_023230285.1 Bacteroidales bacterium
ATTATTTTTAGTTTATACTCGCGCTCGACTTCTTCCGGATCTGCATGCGGATCAATGATGTCCGATTCTATGCCGTATTGTCTTAATTCTTTGACAATATCTACAACTTTAGAATTTCTTATATCGGAGACGTTTTCTTTGAAAGTGACACCCATAATCAGGAATTTAGCTCCGACTATTTCGGCACCTTGAGAGATAAGACTTTTCGCCACTCTTTTAGCTATATATCCGCCCATAGAGTCGTTAACGAATCTGCCTGAATTAATCATCTGTGGATGGTATCCGAGTTTATGAGCTTTATACACAAGATAATACGGGTCTACGCCTATACAATGTCCACCGACTAAGCCCGGATAATATTTTAGGAAATTCCATTTAGTGCCGGCGGCATCAATAACATCAAACACATTGATATTCATCCTGCTAAAGAGTATAGACAGCTCGTTCATAAGGGCAATGTTAACATCTCGCTGGGTGTTTTCTATAATTTTTGCCGCCTCCGCTACTTTTATCGAAGGAGCTTTGTAGGTATTTTCTACTACTATTTCATAGACTTTTGATATGGTTTCCAAGGCTTCTTCATCGCAGCCGGAGACGATTTTTACGGTGTTAATCAAAGTATGTTGTTTATCTCCCGGGTTAATTCTTTCCGGAGAATAGCCGTATTTAAAGTCTACGCCGGCTTTTAAACCGGAAATATCTTCGAGTATCAGCAGACAGTCTTCTTCGGTACAACCCGGATAGACCGTAGACTCATAAACTACACAATCGCCTTTTTTCAAACATTTGGCAACAGTAGCAGTCGCAGACAAAAGCGGCTTCAAATCCGGCGTATTATAAGTATCTATGGGTGTAGGCACGGCGACAATAAAAAATGAAGCTTCTTTTAGCTTTTCTAAAGAAGAAGTGAACTCTATATCACAACCATCAAAGTCATTAGCCTCAAGCTCTTGACCCGGATCTATCTTATTTCGCATCTTGTTGAGCCGGCTTTCGTTAATGTCAAAGCCTATGACAGAGATTTTTTTAGCAAACTCTAAAGCAATAGGAAGCCCGACATAACCCAAGCCAATTAATGCCAACTTGGCTTCTTTATTTATTAATTCTGAATACATATTATGATGTTCATTAAAACACTTTGCAAATGTAATGTTTTTTCATGTTTTATATTTTAAATGACGGCATTTTTTAATGATTGCGGGAAAAGAATTTTTTCTAACAAATTTTTTTTAGCAAAAGCAGACACAGCGGAAGACTTTTTTGTTACTTTTCTAATCATAAAAAAGTAAATACAAAAAAATATTATAATCATCATTTTTTATTACCTTTGAATTTCAAATGTATTTATGGCATACATTACATAGTATGCTGTTAATCAATGTTTTAGATATAAATTTAAAATAAATATTATGAATCCTTCTGTAAGTATAATAATGGGCAGCATGAGTGATTATCCTATAATGGAAAAAGCCGCCAAATTTTTTGATGAGATGGAGATACCTTTTGAGATAAATGCCTTGTCTGCACACAGAACGCCTGAAGAGGTTGAGAAGTTTGCGAAGAATGCGCATCAGCGCGGTATCAAAGTAATCATTGCTGCTGCCGGAATGGCGGCTCATCTTCCGGGCGTAATCGCCGCCATGACACCAATACCGGTGATTGGTGTTCCTATCAGTGCTTCTTTGAACGGTCTTGACGCTCTACTCGCTATCGTCCAAATGCCTCCGGGAATCCCTGTCGCAACAGTCGGAATAGACGCTTCCCTAAATGCTGCTATCCTCGCCGCACAAATAATAGCTGCCGCTGACAAACAACTTATGGAAAAACTTATTGAATATAAAAATAGCCTTAAAGATAAAATTGTCAAAGCAAATAAACAACTTGATGAAATATCTTTCAAATTTAAAGTATAGTACAAAATTCATCTGTAAATTTCATGAAAAGATTTTTATTTATAATTACGCTATTTAGTGCTGTCGTTTCATTTGGACAAAGTTTTAATGGCGGTTTGGTCTTCGGATTGTGCGCTTCGCATACTACAGGCTCATTTGTCGACCCCGTTACTTATGACGAAGAAGCTACTTTTAATCGCTCTTTTAGTAAGCCCGGCATAAACGCCGGCGTTTTCACCAATTTGTATTTCACAGATAATCAAGCTATTGACTTTGAAATATCTTTCATACAAAAAGGTGCAAGAAAAGTTCCAAATAAAAATGATACTCTTTCAGGACAAGTTTATGAATCTACTTTACGGCTGAATTATATTACTATACCTATCCATTATAAATATGAACTTAGCAATTATTTTTCCGCATTTGCCGGTCCAAATATCGGTTTGCTGTTAAGTCATTCATATACACAAAATTACATAGACCAATCCGATATATTGAAATTTAATCGCTTTGACTTCTCGGTCGACATAGGAGTAGTCGTGAAATTATTGGCAAGATTATCTCTTGATGTAAAATACTCTGCAACATTTTTCCTGCTTCCTATCCGCTCGTACAACAATCCTGACAGCTGGAGCTACGGACCATTTGCCAAGCAATTTTGGCAAAGAGGTCAATGTAATCAACTGTTAGATTTTACATTGCGCTGGACTCTTTTCGGAAGCAAAGATAAACTCACAAATTAAGGCTCTCTATAAACAACATCTGTTGACGGGTCAAAACCTTTGTCAAAATTATTGTTTTGTATAGTTACATTGACAACTCTTTCAAATATGAAATAATTTTGATTAAAGTGGAAAGGTTTATAGTCGTAAGTTGTTTTAATGGTATTATTTTCAAACAATAGACCATCTAAAGATTTAGCATACACAATAGGTTTATCGAAATATTCGAATGTATTGCCAATAATTTTCACGCCGCCGCCATTGCCGCCATGGAAGTATTTCACTTGGTTTTTCAAATCAGGAATTTCGGGATATATTGAGATTACTGCATTTGTAAATTGGAACATATTGGTCAGTGGGTTGATAAATGTGTTGTCGCTTATTACAACATTTCTACAAGCTCCGGTTTCATACCAGCCGTTACAGTCGCCGCAAAGCAATATTGCAGAACCCGATGTATGATCAAAGACATTATGCGATACTAATACATCTTTCGGTGTACTGAATAAAGCACCACGCGCACGGTTGTTTTTTACAACATTATTTAAAAATTCGACAGACGGTGTCCAATCTATATTTTCAATTCCAACGCTCTGTGCTTCAGCCACTTCATCATTCAAAGCGTTTTTAAAAGTAATCGAAAATTCATGAGCGCCTTTTTCAGTTGGTTTATCATAAGGCAAAATATTTTCTATAATATTTGTATCGCCAATTATTTCCATTGTATTAGATGCCACGAACACAACTTTATCACCTTTCTCTCCCCATGGAAATCCCCACGACTGATTGTGCATATATCTTCCAATCAAAGTATGGTCATCTACAATTTTAATTACTTTAAGATAAGTGCCGTGAACATTGATAGCATCATCCATCATAGCCTCATAAAATCCATTTTGCACTGTAATTTTTCCTCTACAGCCCGAAAAATGAGTAGCATCTGCCTGAGTAGTAAAATATCTTGGGTCATTTTCTCCTTTAAAGCACACATAAAACTTATCAATGTTGATATTGTCACATAATTGAGCTAACAAAGCCATTCCTTCAGCATAATGTACTTTTACATTTTCAATATAAGTATCTTTATTTTGACTGATGAATATTCCGGGTGCCGGACGTTCCCACGTACGAAGTGTTACTATTGTACCCGGTATTAAAAGTCCATTATTCCAAAGCGGGGCATAATAAACCACAGAGGAATCTTTGTCGGTCAGCATTTCGACATTCTTTGTATTTACAAGCACATCACTCGAATTATACACAATACGGTGAGTTTCTTTTTCAAAAGCCATAGCCAATCCTTGCACTAATTTCCAATTTTCGCCGTAAGACTCGAACATTCCATCTTCGTTGATTCTACAATTAACAGATGTGTCGGGTTTAAATACAATACCATTTTCTCCTCTGTTTTCTATTATTTCGACCTGCGAAATCTGCGGTTTAGCAAAGTCAATACTAAAATTACTTAATTTACAGTTAGTTGAGTTCACCAATGACAACGGCAACATTCTACCATAAAATATAAAATCGGAACCGTTACCATTAAAAACAAGATTTTTCACATCATCTAAAGCCATACCGACTTTTTTAGGATTAACCTGATCATGATTTGAGATATAATATTCTCTTCTTGTTGCGCCATCTTCATGAAATTGATAGGCACCTTTTTCGAACACGATTTCGACACGGTCGTACACGGAAGTATCGTCATGCAAAATTTTCAAAAAATCATCGAACAGTGGCGATATATTTTCGGCAGTATTGGGATATATACCATAATCCGGCATATAATAAACTTTAGTTTTTTCGGTATTATTGCAAGCTGTAACGATTAGCGTTAATAAGATAATTTGAAATATTTTTTTCATAAATTAAGTATATAAAAATTTAAAACAGTTCACTTTGATTTGTATTATTACCTCTATTGAGGACAGATTTTCCGAAATGCGAGTATGCGAAGTCGGTAGCTTGTCGTCCGCGGGGTGTTCTAATAAGGTAACCTTCCTGAATCAGGAATGGTTCATAGACTTCTTCTATAGTTCCGGCATCTTCTGATACGGCTGTTGCTATTGTTGTCAATCCGACCGGACCGCCGCCGAATTTTTCGATAATTACAGACAGTATTTTGTTATCCATTTCGTCGAGACCGTTCAGGTCTACGTTAAGAGCTTTCAATGCTGTTTTAGCAATATCGATGTCTATCATACCATTGCCGACAATTTGTGCGAAGTCTCGCACTCTTCGGAGCAGCAGGTTAGCGATACGTGGCGTTCCGCGGCTTCGTCTTGCTATTTCGAAAGCAGCATTTTCCTCAATATCAACTTCCATTATAGCCGCTGATCTTTTCAGAATCTTAGTTAAAGTCTTTGCGTCATAATAATTTAATCGTGCTGTAATGCCGAAGCGCGAGCGCAGCGGGGCAGTCAGCAAGCCGGAGCGTGTTGTCGCACCGACTAAAGTAAAAGGATTAAGACTTATCTGAATACTGCGGCTGTTAGCTCCTGAATCTATCATTATATCTATTTTATAATCTTCCATTGCCGAGTACAGATATTCTTCGGTTATTGGTGACAGTCGGTGTATTTCGTCAATAAAAAGCACATCACGAGGTTCGAGGTTAGTAAGTAGACCTGCGAGGTTTCCGGGTTTATCGAGTACCGGACCGGAAGTTGCCTTAACGTTGACACCAAGTTCATTAGCTATAATATAAGAAAGCGTTGTTTTACCCAATCCCGGAGGACCGTGCAGCAAGACGTGGTCAAGAGGCTCATTTCTTTGCTTGGCAGCAGCGCAGAACACCTTTAGATTTTCTATTATAGGCTCTTGCCCCGCAAAACTGTAGAAATCCGGCGGACGCAAAGCTGTCTCGTACTGCTTGTCTTTTGAAGTAAGTTTTTCTGAATCAGGATTTAAGTTATCGTTCATTTAGTATTATCGGCTAAGTATAAAAAAGGGGCGAAGAGTTCGTCACTCGCCCCTAAACAATATAAAAATATGAAAACAACGAAATTATTTCTGTACAAGACGGAAACTTACATCATTACCAAACGAATTAACAGGATAGTAAAATTCGTTAGCAACTTTACATTGCTCAGCGGTGCTATTCCAGCTACCACCTAAAATGATATGGTTTTCTGCATCTAACATATCTGCTGTCATTTCCCAAACATTACCACTCATGCCATAGACACCATATTCATTAGCTTCTTTTACGAATGGAACAACTATAGGGTGAATAGTACCACCGCTATTACCGGCATACCAAGCAACTGCATCAATATCTTCACTACCGCTATAAGTATAGCTACCTGCTGCTGTTCTCCATTCTTCAACTGTTGGCAGAGCGTAAGTGCCTATGCCTTTAGCATTTAATTTTTCAATAAAAGTTTGCATAGAAGTATAAGAAATGGAAACTTGCGGATAATAGCCTTCATCTGAAGATAAAACATTTTCCATAACTTCTTTCCATAACCCGACAGTTACAACACATGCAGAAATTTTAACTCCATTAGCATCTATGATTGTTTCTGCCAAAACATCAAGGAAGGTATCAGTTGTAGCCTCACCTATCACTTCGGAATAGCCTACACCCATCAAATTGGTAGCAAAAGCTTTAAAATAATATTTAGTTCCTGTTGTTAAACCTGTAATAGTAGCTGTAAAAGCACCTGTAGTTTCATCATATTCTGTAGCATATACTTTATCAGAGCCTTCTTGCGGATTAGAGCTTGTTGAATACAAGAAACCTCTTTTTAAGATTTCTGCACCATTGTTAGCCTCAACAACACCTGTAACAGT
>JALNXP010000147.1 GCA_023230285.1 Bacteroidales bacterium
GAGGAGCTAAACTTTTTTCTTGAACTTCTTTCCATAAGACAACTTTTAATTATTTATACGTTAAATTTTTAATTTTGTTGTCCTAAAAAAGGAGACCATTATACAACTTGAAGGTACTGAAAATAGAATTTCTGTTGAAAGAAAGAACTTTAACGAGGCTGCCAAAAACTTTAATACGGCTATCAGAGTGTTCCCTAAAAACATTATAGCTAATATGTGCGGCTTTGAGAAAAAAGCATATTTTGCAGCTAAAGAAGGCGCTGACGTAGCTCCTGTTGTCGAATTTTAATGCTCGTTTGACATGGTCTTGCCGTCACATTTTACAAAAGAAGATATTACTGATATCAAACAGGCTGTTCTTAATGCCGAGTTAGATACATCTTGCGAAATGCGTGTGCATATCGAAAATGTATGCCCTGATGATAATGTTCTCGATAGAGCAGCTTATATCTTTAGAAAACTTAAAATGCACAAAACAGAACTTCGTAACGGAGTCCTGTTCTATTTGGCTGTAGATAGTAAAAAATTTGCCATAATTGGTGATGTCGGTATTAATGCAGTAGTTGATGAAAACTATTGGAATACATTGAAAAATATTGCGTTAGAATATTTTAAACAAGATGATTATGCCAATGGCTTAATTGATATTATCGGGAAAGCCGGTACAGAATTGAAAAAATATTTCGCATATAAAATTGGTGATACAAATGAACTTCCTGATGATGTTTCAATAGGATAAAATTTATTATAATGAAAAAATATTTGGTTTTTATATTATCAGGTTTGTTTTGTCTGTTTTCAAATTTTGCAGGTGCCGGCGAAATACCTTCTCGTCCTGTTCCTCCTCAATTGGTAAACGACTTCGCTAATGTTTTGTCTTCCGCAGATGAAAATAGTCTGGAAACGGAGTTGGCAGATTTTGCAAGAAGTACAAGTACTCAGATTGTCGTAGTTACTGTTAATTCGTTAGAAGATGATATCGCAAATTTTGCTTTTGAATTGGGCGAAAAATGGGGTGTCGGACAAAAAGGCGAGAATAATGGTATCGTCATGATTATCAAGCCTAAAGTAGGAAATGAGCGGGGACAGGCATTTATTGCTGTAGGCTATGGATTGGAGGAAGTGGTAACTGATGCCGCTTCTAAATTGATAGTAGACCATGATATGATACCGCATTTTAAAGAAAATAATTATTATGCCGGAATTGCAGCCGGCGTAAAGGTTCTCATGGAGTTATGCGAACAACTGTATTCTTCTGATGAGTATGTTGATAAAGCACAGTCAGCAGATGTGTTGCTGCCAATATTCGGATTTATAATGATGATAATTTTTATATCAATTATCTTTGGCTCTAAATCTAAGAAAAATTCCGGTAATGTAACTTTCGGCGGTGGCATTTTACCGTGGATATTGTTGGGCGGAGGACATTCCAATTCTTCGGATTGGAGCGATTTTTCTTCCGGTAGCGGACATTTCGGCGGCAGCAGCGGAAGAGGTTTCGGCGGCTTTGGCGGCGGCTCTTTCGGCGGCGGCGGTGCTGGCGGCAGCTGGTAAAATTTACTGCAAAAAGTAAAAAGTGCATCTCTTAAATCGCATCCGCTTCTATCATCAATATTATCTCTTCAATGTCTTTGTCTTCTCTTGAAGGGTCATATTTTACCTTTAAATTGTAACCCCATAGTCGCGCAAACGCTTGATAAAAAAAAGCGGAAAAACCACCACGAAAGTCTTTAAGTACTTGATATGTACTCATCTGACATTGTCGGTCAACAAGCTTTATCAATATAGCTCCCTGACTGATAGTGAATTTTTTAAGGTCTTCACCATATTCTTCCCACAGTTGTTCTTCTATGATGTCAAAATATTTGTCCCGCTCTTTCGATGATGTCAGTGTGTCAAGAATAGGTGCGTACATTTCTAATTTTTCACCGGCTAATTTCGCATAAGGATACACCTTTTTGACATTGCGTACCAGTTTTGTATATTTGACTTGCTCTCTTTTGCTTTTAAATTCTTTCTGCGGAAATATTACAACTTCACGTAAATTATAAAAGTATAAAGTATCACCATCAATAATGGTATCTATGGTGACAATAAATGGCTGTCCTTGGGCAATTATTGTTGTTGTCGCAATTAAAATAAATAATATTGAAAACAATATTTTTTTCATAATCCGGCTGTTTAGCCAAAACTATGCCAAACTATATTGTCAATTTATTAGCGTTGATATTGGCAAGTTGCTTTGAAGCATAATCTTTGGTGACGGTAAAAGTTTTTACGTCTTTGTTTGACGGCAATTCAAACATTGTGTCTTTCAAAACATTTTCAATCAAAGAGCGTAGCCCGCGCGCACCTATTTTGAGGTCTATAGCTGTATCTACAATGAGCTTTAGAGCATCTTCATCAAAAGAAAGGGTGATGCCGTCTAACTTGAAAAGTTCTGTGAACTGTTTGATTATTGCATTTTTAGGCTCAGTTAATATTTTGTAAAGAGCATCTGCATCTAATTGTTCCAAGTGGGTAATTACAGGCATACGTCCAACTATCTCAGGTATCAACCCATAAGACTTCAAATCTTGATGTGAAATATATTGCAAAAGGTTATTTTTGTCTATACTGTTAAATGACTTATGAGCGTTATAGCCTACAATATTGGTTCTCAACCTTGAAGATATGTGTTTTTCTATTCCGTCAAAGGCACCGCCTGCTATAAATAAGATGTTGCGGGTATCAACTTGAACAAATTTTTGCTCAGGGTGCTTTCTGCCGCCTTGAGGCGGAACATTTACGATGGTGCCCTCAAGAAGTTTTAACAGAGCTTGTTGTACGCCTTCACCCGACACATCACGTGTTATGGACGGATTATCACTTTTTCGGGCTATTTTATCTATTTCATCAATAAAAACAATGCCCTTTTCAGCTGCTTTGACATCATAATCAGCAACTTGCAATAATCTTGTCAGGATATTCTCAACATCTTCACCAACGTAGCCGGCTTCCGTCAAAACAGTCGCATCTGTAATACAGAATGGCACATTCAGCATCTTGGCTATCGTCTGCGCCATAAGAGTTTTACCGGTGCCCGTAGGTCCAACTATAATTACATTAGATTTATCTATCTCTACAACTGTCTTCTTTTTGTTCAATATTCTTTTAAAATGATTATATACAGCTACAGACAGTGTGCGTTTTGCATCATCTTGACCAATAACATAATCATCTAAAAATGCTTTGATTTCGACAGGTTTATACAACTTTATCTTTTGTGCTTTTAGAGGAGCTTGTTGTGCCTGATTTTCTAACTTGATATTTTCTATCGCACCATGTCCCAATTCAATACATTCATCGCAAATAAAAACATTTTCACTTCCTGAAAATAAAACTTCGACTTTATTGCGAGACTTACCGCAAAAAGAGCATTTATCCATAATGATAATTTTACTGTTGTGGCGTTTTTATAAGAACTTCGTCTATCATGCCGTATTCTTTGGCTTCAGAAGCCTTCATCCAATAATCCCTGTCAGCATCTTGCCATATTTTATTATAAGGTTGTCCCGTATGATCTGATAATATGGTATAAAGTTCCTCTTTTATTTTGGCAATTTCGCGGGCTTCGATTTCAATGTCGGAGGCTTGTCCGCTTACTCCGCCAAGCGGCTGATGAATAAGTATGCGAGAGTGGGGGAGTGCTGTCCTCTTCCCTTTCTCTCCTGCACATAAAAGAATAGCTCCCATAGATGCTGCCATCCCTGTACATATCGTGGAAATTGGTGACCCTATAAACTGCATGGTATCATAAATACCTAAACCCGCATATACAGAACCTCCCGGAGTATTCAAATAAATCGAAATAGGACTCTTTGTGTCTACAGATTCTAAAAATAACAATTGAGCTTGTATGATGTTGGCAACATAATCGTCAATAGGAACTCCTAAAAAGATAATTCTATCTACCATCAATCTCGAAAAAACATCCATCTGAGCTACATTTAATTGCCGCTCCTCAATAATTGTCGGCGAAATATAATTCATAGATGTCGCATTGTAACTATCTAAAGTATTACTGTTTATTCCCCTTGAATATATGGCATATTTTCTAAATTCGTCTTTCATCTTTTTTATATATAAGCTAAATTGTATTTTTTAATTAATTCGTCTCTCAATTATGCCTTTTTGTTGGCTAACTCGATAAAATCTTGATATTTTATGACTTTAGTCTCAATTTTTACATGCTCATTGAATGCTTTCTGTACCTCTTTGTCAACTAAATGCTCATAAATATTCCTGATTTGTTCCTTGTTCTCATCTTTCTTCATGAAACTGTCAACAAATATTTTTGCACGTTCTTCTGCTTCAGCATCTGTACTCGGCATATAACCCATGAAAAGATTATGTAAATGATTTTCAACATCTTTTGCAGTTACTGCAATGTTATATTTCTTCTCTATGGCAGCAGAAATAAATTGAAATCTTATGGCTTGAGCATATTTTTCAAAATCTTTATCTAATTCTTCTGCCGTTAAATGTTTGTCCGATTTTTCATTAGTTGAAATTAACCATTGTTTTACAAATTCTTCATCCATATCAAATTTGTATTTCTCCATCAACGTATCATTAACATCTCTTGAAAACAAATTATCGGTTTCTGCGGAAAAAGACATCATTGCATCTTTTTTAATTCTTTCTTTGTACTCTTCTAAAGAATGAATTTCATCTTGAGGATAAACTTTCTTAAATAGTTCTTCGTTTACTTCAGCCGGTTTTTGGTAAGTTATCTTTTTTATTGTATAAATGAAATTTGAAGTTAACTCTTTTGCCTCATTTGTCTTGATATTCAGCATAGTAGCAACCTCTGTCGGATTATTGAACGCTGTTATGGGATTAAAAATTACGGTGTCACCGACTTTTTTGCCTATAAAAGTATCTTGAATGTCTTTGTCCGCAATTTTATCAATGGCAATAGTACTGTCAGATGATGATATTCCGTTGTCCATCACGCTGTTGTCTTCGTTTAATTGAGATAAATCACCTACTACATAGCTGTTAATGTCATCAATAGATTCTTTATTGTCAATTGTTCCAAAATGTTTACAGGTGTCGTCTATATATTTTTGAATAAAGTCGTCTTCTACTTCGATTTCATACTTAGTTGCAGTGATGTCATCAAGGTTAATATCTAATTGAGGAGCAAGCGCAATTTTAAAATAAAAGTCGTAATTAGTAACAGTAGTATCATCGAAATCTATTTCCTGCTGTCTCTCAGTGTCTGATAACGGTGAGCCTATTATATCTATAGAGTTATCTTCTATATATTTGAAAAGAGAGTTTGAGACGAGTTTATCAACTTCATCGATAATTGCTTTCGAGCGGAACATTTTACTTATCAATCCTGAAGGAACTTTACCGGGGCGAAACCCTGGCATGTTATAAGTCTTTTGAAGGTTTTTTAATGTGTCATTGACTGCCGGTTCGTAGTCTTCTTTTTGAAGTTCGATTTTGATTATAGCCGAAAGTTCATTCAAATTTTCTTTTGTGATATTCATGAATTCAATTTTTTAAAAATTTTGCAAAGATACAGAATTTTTTTCAACTTGTACAGAGCTTAAAAAAATATTATTATATTATTGATAAACAGATTATTACCACTTTTATTTATGGCTATTTCACGCGAAGCCATCGTTGTGTTTCATGAAAAATACTTACACTTCCTCGAAGGTAAAGTATGTCTTTGTCGTTTTTATCAAGCCATATCTTGCCGTCAGCCATTAAATTCTGTTGTGGCGCAAAACATGCTTTCTTCCCATAATATGCTTCCTTTTTTGTGTCATACGACAATCCTTCAACAACAGTCATGCCAACTATCTTTTTATTGTTCCTTTCCCCGATGCAATCTTTGCATATAACATCAGGACTTTCTTTACCGTCAGAAGAAAATGCCCGCGTTATGACACCATATAATTTGTCGTTTTTAAAATATAGCTCTATTTCACCTGTCAACTTTCCATCGCCATCGAATGTTGTCCATTTGCCTTTAATTAATTCCTGATTTTGAGAATATAGAGTAAAATTTATAATTGTGAAAAGTATCACTAAAACATTAGCTTTCATATCCATTTATTGTTTGTGTAAGTAACTGTTGTCGATGCCATTAATGTAATAACCATTTTAATATTTAATACTTTAACAGCCAAACAGCCTTTAAAATTGTTTATACTGTCTTCTGCTTTATATTTTTTTAATGTTTTTTAGAATCTCGTTTCTTAATTATCCATTCAGCAAAATTTCAAATAAGAAGTGCGAAAAATTGATGTTCTTTTGTGAAGCGTAGCGAAACAAAAGAACATCAATAGGTTTCAAATAGCAATAACAAAAAAAAGAGACT
>JALNXP010000148.1 GCA_023230285.1 Bacteroidales bacterium
TGAATTAATAATTTATGAACTTCCTGTTTTACTTCCTGTGTATATGTCCGTGGTTTACACATTCGCTGTTTACGGGCTGTCGCTTGTCGTTGAGCGTATGCCGGATGGCAGAAATTACATACCTTTGCTCCGAGGTTAATTGTTTGTACATCATAGCAACGCAAAATTAATTAATCTTAAGGGACTTTATCAAAAATAAAGTCTCTTTTTTTTGTTATTGCTATTTGAAACCTACTGATGTTCTTTGGTTTCGCTACGCTTCACAAAAGAACATCAATTTTTCGCACTTCTTATTTGAAATTACAGATACGAGATAATTTTATTTTTATCAGAGAGATTGGACTAAAATTAAAGATAATTAACTACTTTTGCAGTTTGATTAGTGTTCGTGTGCAGCGTGGTCAATAGAATGACTTTACGCTGCTAAATTACTGAATGTCAATTATTTGTACAGTGTCTATATCAAATAGTTATATTGAAAAAATGTCGTATGCTAATGTAATATATTATTAAAATTACGTTTAATACAGAAGTGAAAGAGACAGAAAAAGGCATATTATCAAACATATATACAAAATACAACAAATTTAAAGATTTTGAAGATGCTGTAAATGGTAATTCCGGCATTATAGAGTTAAAAGGGCTTTATGGCTCGGCGTTATCTGTATATCATTCGGCTTATATCAGCAGAAATGATAAATGTAACCTTGTGATTTTGCCTGACAAGGAAACTGCTGCTTATTATTATAATGATTTAGAAGACCTTATTGGCGAAGCCGATGTAGATGTGGAAAAGAGGCAGATTTTATTTTTTCCTAATACGTACAAATCAATCAACAATTTATCTGAAGCAGACCGAATAAATATTCAGGCTCGCATTGAAGTCATTAAGCGTATATCAAAATACACAAAAAAAACCACCATAGTTTCTTATGCGGAAGCTGTTGCCGAACAATCCATCACGCCGAAAGAGTTTCAGAAAAGCAGTTTTGTCGTAAGTGTAAAAATGCAGATAACCGTTGATGCTTTATACGATTATTTGGTAAATAATGGCTACGACAGAGTAGATTTTGTAATTGAACCGGGGCAGTTTTCGATACGCGGAAGCATTTTTGACGTGTATTCCTACAGCAACGAATATCCGTTTCGATTAGAATTTTCGGGAGATGAAATAGCCTCTCTAAGAAGTTTTAATCCGGTTAGTCAACTGTCGATAAAAGGATATAAAAGTCTGAATATATTGCCTGTTTTCGATAAAGAAAGCGGGTGCAGTAAACAATCTCTTATAGATTCTTTGCCTAAAGATTCATTTGTCATAGTTGAAGATATTGACAACATAGTTTCAAAAATAGAATCTCTTGCCGATAAGACGGGAGAACAATCAATGATTACAAAAGAGATGTTTTTAAAATCGTTGATTAACAATAAATTGCTGCTAACAGGCAGTAATACTTCGTTTAAAAAAGTTGATACTTTTACTTTTAATACTCATTCACAACTTGACATCAACAAAAATTTCGACATTCTTATTGAACATTTAATAGACAGTGCGAAAGATGGTTATACCATATATATATGTTCTGAGACGGCGACGCAGATTACGCGCATAAAACATGTTATAGATGAGTTGTTAAGTAATTTGGGGGCGCAGCCTGAAGATGTTGATTGTAAATATATTGAATTGTCGTTGCACAAAGGATTTGTCGATGAAGATAATCTCATAGAGGTTTTAACCGACCATCAGATTTTCAACAGGTATCATAAATTTGACATTAAAGACAGGTTTGAGCGGCGTAAGATAGACACAGTACAAAAGTTGACGGAGTTAAAGCCCGGCGATTATATAACTCATATAGATTATGGTATAGGGCGTTTTGCAGGTTTGGAGAAGATAGTAAACAACGGTGTTGAGCAGGAGGCGATAAGGCTTGTTTATGCCAATGATGACTTGTTATACATCAACATACATTCGTTATATAAAATCTCGAAATATTCCGGCAGTGAAGGTAGGGAGCCGAAGCTCAACAAGTTAGGGTCAAGTACGTGGGCGACTTTAAAATCAGGTACTAAGAAAAAGGTTAAAGATATTGCCAAAGGTCTCATAAAGTTGTATGCGGAGAGACGCAACTCACAGGGTTTTGCTTTTTCGGCGGATACTTATATGCAGCACGAGTTAGAGGCATCTTTTATGTATGAAGACACGCCGGATCAGGTAAATGCAACTATAGACGTAAAAAACGACATGGAGAAGTCGTATCCGATGGAGCGGCTGATATGCGGAGATGTCGGCTTCGGAAAGACTGAAGTCGCAGTGCGTGCCGCTTTTAAAGCAGTATCAGATTCTAAACAGGTAATTGTGCTTGTCCCGACAACTATACTTGCGTTACAGCATTATCAGACTTTTTCTTCCAGATTACATGATTTTCCGGTCACTGTTGATTATATAAACCGTTTCCGTACATCGGCGCAGCAAAAACAAATCGTAGAAGATGTCGCTAAAGGGAAAATAGACATTCTTATCGGCACTCATATAGTTCTTAACAGCAAATTTAAGTTCAAGGATTTAGGTTTGCTGATTATTGATGAGGAGCAAAAGTTTGGCGTTGCGGCAAAAGAAAAGCTTAAACAGTTGAAGGTGAACATAGACACATTGACGATGACGGCAACGCCGATACCTCGGACGTTACAGTTTTCGTTGATGGGAGCGCGAGACTTGTCGATTTTGCGTACGCCGCCGCCGAACCGACAGCCTGTACATACAGAATTATGTACTTTTGACGACAAGCTGATACGCGATGCTATCGATTATGAGATTAGCAGAGGCGGGCAGGTGTTTTTTGTCCATAACAGAGTTCAAAATCTGCCGGAAGTTGCTGCTATGCTGAGGAAAATTTTACCCGGCATCAGTATTGCGATAGCTCATGGACAAATGAATGGTACAGAGTTGGAAAATGTTATGATAGATTTTATAGATGGCAGATACGATGTGCTGTTGTGTACTAAAATTATAGAATCGGGGCTTGACATTCCTAACGTCAATACAATAATTATCAACGAGGCTAACTATTATGGACTTAGCGAGTTACATCAATTGCGTGGGCGTGTGGGCAGGTCTGACAAGAAGGCTTTTTGTTATCTGATAGCACCTCCAATGTCAACATTAACTGATGATGCACAAAAACGTTTGAAAGCCATAGAAGAATTTGCCGACCTTGGCAGCGGCTTCAATCTGGCTATGCGCGACTTGGATATACGTGGTGCCGGTAATATACTTGGTGCCGAACAATCGGGCTTTATCAGCGACATAGGTTTTGAAATTTACCAAAAAATACTTAACGAAGCTATTTCTGAACTGAAATCTGAAAATATCATCACGGATAATTCTTCAGAAGATTTCTTTGGCTCCCATGATTATACAAGCAGTTGTCAGATAGACATTGACCAAGAGGCATTTATCCCTGACAACTATATATCCAACCTGTCGGAAAGG
Source organism: Bacteroidales bacterium (assembly GCA_023230285.1). Lineage (GTDB taxonomy): Bacteria > Bacteroidota > Bacteroidia > Bacteroidales > BM520 > RGIG7150. The sequence continues at coordinate 3,491 of JALNXP010000148.1, forward strand.
ATGAAAATTTATCGTGAAATTAATGAATTTAAAGCAGAAGACGATTTTGCAGACTATCAACTTAAACTCATAGATAGATTTGGAACTGTTCCGCCGCAGTTGTCAACATTATTTGAAGTTTTAAAAATTAAAATCGATGCTTGTAAATTAGGTATTGAAAAAGTGATATTTAAAAAAGGTGTTTTCAAATGTTATTTTCTTTCATCTGAAAATCATGCTTACTATGAGTCGCCGACATTTGAAAGAATACTTGAATATATTAAAACTCATGTTAACAGTTGCAGGGTAGGAGACAAAAGCGGCAAGATGACGATAGAATTTATAAGGTCAAAATATGAGCCGGCATTTATTTTCACGGATGTCAGAAAAACATTTAAAGAGTTAAATGGTGAGAACAACGTTGAGAGATAAGATTTTTCGTTTGAGAAGGAAGTTGTATTATATAATACATGCAAAGGGCAGGTATGGTCTTCATTCACAGTTTGCTTACGATTTTTACATTTATTTTTCTCATTCGGACAAAACGGACAATATTGCTGCTATCAAAGAGTATATTGATGATTATGAGTACAATCTTTTCCAACAGAAGCCTGAAGTTCGGATAATAACCGACATCAACAACAGCAGTGCCGCTGTTGCCAGATGGCGCGAGGTCGTTGCATGTCATAATGGCATGAGTATAGAGACATTTAGCGTGGGGATAATTATCAATTCAGCAAACTTTGCCACGCAAAACATAGTAATGCGGCTGTGGATAAATTAATCTTGTAATTTTTCTCCTGTATTAGCTTTAACTTCGTTAGCGATGTCGCTGTCGACTAAAATACGTCCACAAAATTCGCATACGATAATTTTCTTGTGCATTTTGATGTCTAACTGTCTTTGAGGTGGAATTTTGTTAAAGCAGCCTGCACATGCGTCTCTTTCAATAGGGACGACAGCCAGTCCGTTTCGGACACTTTTGCGAATACGTGTATATGCTGTTAACAGACGTTGTTCTATATAGCTGCCATATTCTTCAGAAAGAGCCAATAAAGCTTTTTCTTCGTTTTCGGTTTCTACTATAATGCTGTCTAATTCAGAGCGTTTTCCTGCTAAATCTTCTTTTTCTTGAGCTAAATTTTTATTAGCAATTTCGATGTTCAGCTTCAATTTTTCTATTGCGGTAGAACTATCTTTTATTTTTTTCTCTGAAAGTTGTACTTCTAAATTTTGGTATTCAAGTTCTTTAGTCAGTGAGTCATATTCTCTGTTATTTCTAACATTCATTTGTTGGTCACTGTACTTTTTGATAAGTGAAGATGCTTCTGCTATTTTAGTATTTTGCTCATTTATAAGCTCTGTATGTTTAGCTATTTCTGTTTTGTAGTTATCTATACGAGTTTCAAGACCAACAATTGCATCTTCCAAATCTTGTACTTCTAAAGGAAGTTCTCCGCGTGCAGTTCTGATATTATCTATTTTTGAATCAATTAATTGTAGTGCATACAAAGATTCTAATTTTTTTTCTATGGTAACATCCGGCTTTATGGCGGAGTTACTATCTTCTGAAGCATTTTCGATAATCACCTCTGAAGCCACGCTGCTTTGGACTTGTGGTACTTCAACATCTTTTTTCTTTACCATAACATGTTTTTATTCATTGCAAAATTAATAAAATTTTGCCTTATACAATTAATTTGCAAAGGTAGAAAAAAAAACTGAATGTTTGATTAGTAAGAAAAAAAAATCTACTTTTTTATTTGAAATTTCAGAAAATCATGAAATTATTGCCGCTTCTATTTTGTCTCTATCAATATTCCGAATTTGCTGTATCTTTGCCCGCTCAATCAATAAAGAAAATTACAATAATGAATACAAAAGCCAAAGGTTATATATTAGGTATTATTGCCGCAACAACTTACGGTATGAATCCTTTGTTTGCGTTGCCTCTTTATAAAGCCGGCATGAACCCTGATTCTGTTTTGTTTTTCAGATATTTGTTTGCCATATTAATTTTAGGCGTTATGTTAAAATCGCGTGGACGTAATTTTATCGTCAGCGGCAGAGAAGTTGTGACGTTGATAATAATGGGCTTGTTAATGTCAGTATCATCACTTTCTTTATTTGCAAGTTATAATTATATGAATGCCGGAATTGCCTCGACATTGTTGTTTGTATATCCTATCATGGTTGCTGTAATTATGACTGTTTTTTTTAAGGAGAAATTAAGGCTACAGACAGCGTTATGTATTTTAGGCGCTCTATGTGGCATCTGGTTACTTTATAAAAACAGCAACGGCTCGACTTTAAGTCTGAAAGGAACAATACTTGTATTTGTGTCATCTCTTTCATACGCACTTTATTTGGTAGGTGTCAATCAGACGAGGCTGAAAAATGTGGCAACACTTAAAATCACATTTTATGTTTTAGTATTCGGCTTGTCGTTGTTTTCTATTCGTCTGCTATCCGGAGTACCTTTAATATTACCTGATAAATGGTATTTATGGGGAAATTTAGTTGCTCTTGCTGTTTTTCCTACGGCAATATCATTTTTGTGTACTACCGGCGCAATTAAACATATCGGGTCAACGCCAACAGCTATTCTTGGTGCATTAGAGCCTGTTGCCGCTATTATTTTCGGCATTACGGTTTTTGGCGAAAAACTTACGGCAAGAGATTGTGTCGGGCTGATAATGATACTTGTAGCCGTAACATTTGTAATCGCCGGAGGTAAAATCACAACTCAATTAGTACGCTTTAGGAAACTGTTTCCTAAAATTCCAAAAGAACGTAATAAAAAACATATATGAAATTAATTATCTTTGATTTAGACGGTACTATAATAAATTCGCTATCCGACCTTGCTATTGCTTGTAATTATGTTATGAAACACCATGGTTATCCGGAG
>JALNXP010000149.1 GCA_023230285.1 Bacteroidales bacterium
ACAAAGCTCACACAAAGGCAAAGTATTTCGGCTATAGGCATGCTTAACCAGATTCCTATATCACCAATAAGGGTAGGTAGAAATAATAAGAGTGGAATAGTAAAAATAACAGAGCGACATAAAGCGATAACGGCAGATTCTACAGGACGCTCTATTGCCGTATGAAATGTTCCTGCTACAATATTAAAAAACGAAAACAGATAATGTATTGTTACATAAGTAGTTGCAATAAAAGCCAATTGAAATAATTCTTCATTATCGCCGGTGAAAATTCTAATTATATGACCTTTAGTAAATAATACAATTAGATATATTCCGATTCCTATACTTGCGCCAAATCCCATAGCTACATTAAGTAATTTTTTTATATTACACAGATTTTTTGCACCTAAATTATACGAGACTAATGGATACAACGCCTGCGAAAGTCCAAAAAGTGACATGTTGACAATCATATTAATATAAAAGACAATAGTCAGTGCAGCCACGCCCATGGCACCAATATACTTCATCAATACAATATTAAAAGCATACATAGATATCGATGCAGATACAGATGTCAGCATTTCCGAACTTCCGTTAAAATAAATGTTTTTAATTTCCTTCCATTTTCCTTTTATTTTCCCCATTGGCACAAAGGGGAAAAGCGTTATTGCAGCCGTACTGTTTGCGATACAAGTCGCAATTGCAGCACCTCTCATCCCCCAACCATATTTGAATATAAACAGATAATCCAATAAAACATTGACACTCAAACAAATACATCCGCTTAGAAACACAAAATTCGGTCTTCCGTTCAAGCGTGTAAAAGCCTCTGTAAAATTAGGAATGCAAAAGAAAATCGATGCTGTAAGAATTGTCCGTAGATATGGTTTTATATAAGGTAATAACTCATCGTTTGCACCTAACAAACGACAAACGGCGTTGAAGTCAATCAGGAAACATAGAGAAATAGCAGTTAACGTAACGATAATCAATACCAATGTCAAAGTAGTATATCCGCGAGCATAATTTTCTTTATCTTCTCCTTTAGCTATTCCTGTAAGTACAACTCCGCCTGAGATGATCATCAAACAGACGCTTAATATAAAATTAATTAAAGGCATGGATAAATTGACGGCAGCTAAGCCTAACGGACCGACACCTTTACTTAAAAATATGCCATCGACCATAATCTGCACAGATACGATTAACATACCAAGTATGCTTGGTATAGCGAACTTAAAAAACTGAAGAGTTATATTTTGATGCTTTAATCCTTTTACTGACGGCATTACAAATTTAATATTTGCTTAATAGATATTAATCGCCTACATTAGCCACACGAGTAAGAGATAAATTCGTCAGCTCAGATTCTGTTGTGCGTTTTGCTTCATATTGCAATGAATTAAAATCATCGCTGAATGTCAAATTCCAACATTCACAAAAAGTACCTTCGTTACCGGAATTATAATCGTTGGTATATATTGTAGCAATAAAATCGCCATGCAGAAAATATCTGCCATTGTTATTTTCTTTGGGTATATATTCTTCCGCAATCGAATCATAATAATAGAAGTCGTAAGTGCCGTCTTCGTAATATTGCCAATAATGTTTTTCCTGATAAGTATATCCGGACCATATACCTGCTATATTCGAGCTATAATCGGCATTGATTTTTGTACACGTGTAGGTGTGATTATCTTCGATAGCTGTGTTGTCAATGTTCAATGTATTTACCGTGTATGTCATATTTTCATCATCAATACTTTGGATTTCGAAAACAAGAGTTGTACTTAGTCCGAGTGGATTAGTTCCGATAACGGTTACAACATTATTTGCTACACTATATGTATAATTAGCACTTTCCATCCATTCCGAGTGATTATTTTCAATGGTAAAAATGTCGCCGTATACTTGCACATTTTTATCGGTAAGTTCGGCAAAAAACATGTCATTAGTGACAACCTCTTCACCGTCAATATGTTCACACAGCCATTTGCCGATTATGAGATTACTATAGTCGGTGTTGTCATTGTTGCATGCTGTCATAGTCAGCAGCATTATTGAAATCAGTAAAAATAAAAGTTTTTTCATAGTTAAAGAAATAATAATATTAGCATGCAAAATTAATGAAAATATATTGATACGAGGCATGAAATAAAAATTTATGGTAGATTTTGGGAAGTTTTGCTGACATGAACCAATGATTGATGACAGATTTTATATTGATAAATAATTGCAAGATGTATCAGAGTGTATATTCAAGTTTTATATGAGGTTGTAAAAATTTTTTTTAGGGTGATAGATTTTTCATGTAAAAACGCTCTAAGTATATTAAATAGTGAAAATGTTGAAGAGATATTGGTTAAATAAAAGTAGTCATAAACTTTGTAAAATAACAAAATGTCTTATATCTTTGCAGAATATTGTTTAAAAATTAATTATTAATATGTGTAAAATATTTTAAAAATGTAAATATGACATAACAAAAAGAAATACAAGACAATTTACACATATTGTAAAGATGATAAAAAGTGCATAAAAAAGAAGACAGCATTTGAATTTAGAGATAAAACAATAAATATTAATTAAAAATAGTAAAAATATGATTAGATGTAGTAATTGCGGATGGAGCAATAATCCCGCAGGAAGTACAAAATGTGAAAAGTGCAATGCTCCGCTTAATGGCTCAATGGTAATGGATGAAGCCTCTTCATATTCAGAGTCGGAAAATTTTATTTCGAAGAAGACGGTTAGAGAATCAGGGGGGGAGTCGAGTAATTATCCGATTTATGAAGAAGAGACGCATTCTGAATTTTCTTCAAGTTCTAATATGGTTTGTCAAAATTGTGGTTATCCTCTGCGAGCAGGAGTAAAAAAATGTCCACAGTGTAAGCAACCGGTAAGTGAGACTATTAACAAAGAGGGCAGTGGCATGCCGCCTAAAACGCCGTTTCAACAGCAACAACAAGGACAGCAGCAACAAGAGTTGAGGGTTTGTTCGAAGTGTGGTAATGAGAATGTTCCTGATGCAAAGTTCTGTTCTTCTTGTGGAAATCCATTATTAAAGAAAGAAGATAATATATGTCCTCAATGTGGTGCAAAGAATAATAAAGGTGCCAAGTTCTGTGCTTATTGTGGTGCTAAGATGAAGTCAAATGATTTAGGTGGTACAATTTTACCGTCTCGCATGAGTCGTTGTACACTGAGTTTGATACCGGAAGCAGGAGAGGAAATCGAACCTGTCCAATTGAAGTTTTCGGATGCAGAAGTCATTTTGAACAGAGAAAATACCGAGCCCTGCAATAAGACGATAACAAGGGAAGCGCAAGCCGCCTTGTCTTATGAAAACAAGAGATGGTACATAGAGAACAAAAGTGCCATGAATTCGACATTGATTTTAGTAAAAGAGAAAACAGAGCTTCATCCGGGAGATGTTATCATGCTTGGTGACAGAAAATTTGAATTTAATTATTAAAATAGTTGAAGATGGACGTTCATATTGTAAACAGATGTGACTTCAAGAAGAATCAGACTATTGATAATAGATATGTTGTGTTAAAAGTACTTGGTGAAGGTGCTTTTGGGAAAGTATATAAGGTATATAAAGTTGGTGGAGATGTCAATAATGTATATGCTCTTAAGCTTTTGAAGTTATGGGAAGTTCCGGAGAACATTCGCAAGGGACTGATAGATCGTTTTGACATGGAATTTGAGACGGGACAGATAACAAGTGATTATCTTGTTCATTCATTGGACCATGGCATAGTTGAGGGGAATCCGTATATTGTTATGGAGTTCTGCTCCGGTGGTGATTTGTCACAATTTATTGATGATTCTTCTAACCAGCATACGCCACCTGACAACTTAAGCACTTTTTCTCTGCATATTCTGACAGGTTTAAACGATTTACATATTTCCGGTAAAGTTCACAGAGATTTAAAACCCGAGAATGTTTTGTTGAAGTCAGATAATTGGGCTGTATTAACCGATTTTGGTATTTCAGGCGACCGTAACAAGAGGATGACGGAAAGAAATCTTTTAGGTAAGCCTACTCAGATATTTGGTACTTATGCGTATATGCCTCCGGAGCAAGTGCAAAGAATGAAGGGTGATGCAACAGTTTTACCTACGACAGATATTTTTTCGTTTGGTGTTATGTTGTATCAGCTGCTTGTAGGCAGTTTGCCATTTGGTCCTTTAAATGACCATAACGATTTAGTTGAATATCAGAGAAATGCAGCAAATGGAACTTGGAACCGCAATCAGTTGCATTGTTCACATATAAATCGGCAGTGGAAAGCGATTATAGAAGGTTGTTTAATACCTGATTATAAACAGAGAATTCAGAGAACTGTTGAGATAATACGTATGCTGCCGGAATGTTCCGATGTTTCTGTGCCGTCTTCTTTCGAAAGTACAGGAAATGATTTTTTGTTGCGAGTGATGCAGGGTGAGGAGTATGGAAAGATTTATAAGCTAAGTGATTTTGTAAAAAAGAATAATTCAATACTTACTTTGGGACGAGAAGAGTGTAACAGTATTTATATCCATGAATTCCAAAGTTGTTATATTTCACGCAGGCATTGTACTTTAGAGTTCGATGAAGATACCAATAGTTGGTTTGTGCGTGATGGTCAATGGATTAGACGGAATAATTATGCAAACACAACAGGGTGGAACGGAAGTTGGACGAGGTCTACAAACGGAACGTATATCAATTCAACAGAAGTTTCAGATTTTGGAATGAAAATTCAATCCGGCGATATTATTTCTATAGGCGATGTTAAGTTGAGAGTTGAAAACTATTAATAGTGGCTGATTATGGCTCGTAAAGAAATCAATGTTTTTTCTGTTTCGTTTTTGGATTTGTTGTCAGGAGCATTGGCGGCTGTGATAATTTTATTCATCATAGTTCCGAAAATGACCAGTGAACAACAGTCTGTTTTGGAACAAATAGAAGGACTTAAAACGGAAGTCGTGGAGCTTGACAGTCTGTTGGCGCAGCTGCATAACAGTATTCCGGCAGATGAATATACAAAATTGATGGATAAACTTGATTCTTTCCAAGATTTGATAGATAATTTAGAGCAACATGTTTCAAGTCTTCAAGCCGAGACAGAAAAATTAAAAGCGGAAAATGAAGAATTGAAAGAACTTATAAAAAATTGTGAAGATTCTCAGAAGACTATTGAGCAATTGAGAAGTAAAATTGCCGAATTGGAAAAAGAAGTCAAAGAAAAATCTAATGATAGCAAAATGGCGAATACTGTTGAAAAGACACTTGGCGTTTTCGCTCAATTTGGAATTTTATGTCGTTGGACAGAAGCCAATACTGATGTAGATATAGGAGTTCAGCGTTTTGGCAGCTCTCCGGAACAATGCTGGCGGATGTATCCCAACAAAGAATGGGGTATATTAGGAGAGGATGTACGGGAAAGAAACGTAGGTGAAGAAGAACGCTTTGAACTTTTTTATGTTCCTCAAATTTATGAAGACGACTATACTTTCTGGATAAACATCTATGAAAAATCGGCAAGTTTCGATGCCAATGTGATGTGCGTATTAATATTTCATCCGGGCAAACCTGACGAAATAAGAAAAGAAATAGGACCAATACATTTAACAAATTCTTCAATTAATTGTGTAGTCTCTTTTCATTTAAATAAATATGGCTTTAATATTATTAATTACAGAGAGCCTCAATGGGGTGAAGGAAGAGTAGTAAAGTAATAAAATAAAAAATTATGAATAACAGACTTATCAGATTATTAATCAGTTTTGCCATAACTATAATTTTTATGGTTGTATTGGTATTAATGACTCCTTCTGAAAATCCGAGCAGAATTTTAGTTATGATGGGCGGCAGCATGCCGGAAGGATTGATACAGGGGTTTACTTATTTTCTGTTCTTTTTTGGAATAACAGAGGTGTTATACTTTAATTCAAAAATCACTAAAGAAAACGATTCATTTATAGTGCATCTGCTGCCGGAAAAAGAAAATTGGGTGCTATCGGTTGAAGATGTTAATCAATTAAAACTGAATATACAATCCTTTGAGAAAAAGCAGAAATTTTATCTTACTGATTTAATAAAGAAGGCATGCACCAAATATCGCTTAAGCAAATCGTCTTCCGAGGTGTTGGAGTTGGTGGATGCGCAAGTGAAAATTTACCAATCAGACTTTGAGAGTGAGCAATCTTTTATTCGCTATGTGGCATGGGCAATTCCTTCGGTAGGTTTTATCGGCACAGTTATCGGCATAGCGGCTTCTTTGGGCTTTGCCAACGACGCGGTAACGCCGGAGGGTGTTGAAAAGGTTACGAGTATGCTTGCTGTTGCTTTTGACACTACATTAGTGGCTTTAGTATTAAGCCTGATACTTATGTATTT
>JALNXP010000006.1 GCA_023230285.1 Bacteroidales bacterium
GGTATTCCCGACAAATTTATTGAACACGGAACCTTAAATCAATTATATGAACTTTGCGGCATTGACCCGGACAGCATAGCCGATGAAATAAATAAATTATACAACAACATGTAGCTCGTAAATTGTTGACTGCAATGCGTTCAACTCAATCAGCTGTATCAAAAACTTTTTTTATAATAGCATTATTATTCATAATATACAAATCAATATCTTTATAGCACCGCATTAGTTCTTTAACATCTTCATTTTCAGTGCGTTTTAAAGTAAGCACCTCATCATCATAATTAAATTCGTACACTTCATCATCGTCTATAAAATAATTATGATAAATAAAATTCGTAAGATTACGAGAAGTATGTAATTGAGGTGTAAAAGTTGTAGAGCGAAAAACAGATGACGTATCTAACCCGGAATTAATCCATGCAACCTCTTCCGGCGATTCAAATTTAAAATTGCTGCCTAACATTGCCAGAATAGAAGGAGTAACATCACGATGAGTTACTACGGCAGGAAATCTTTGACTCGTATTAATCATTGGCGACCAAATAACCAAAGGCACATAATATTTATTTATATTCGTAGATACAGGATTAAAACAATGGTCGCCGGTGATAATAAAAATAGTATTATCAAAATCAGGCTTAGAAGCATAAAGTGACATCAATTTACGTAAGCTGTTATCAAGATAAAGATAAGATGCGTACTCTTTATATTGACTTTGTGAAATTGAATTTTGGAGATTTTTATCATGAAGCATTTGTGTATATTGCTGAGTATAAGCATCTTTATCCGGATATTCAAAAGGATCATGAGTAGAAAGTGTCATAAATACATCGACTCGCGTATGATGACTTTCAAAATCAATAGTTTTCAGAGATTCTTCAAACAAACAATGGTCATAAAGTCCCCAGCTATTTTTCATTTCAGAGTTTTCATACTTACTTATATCAAGATAATTATCAATCATATTTTCGGCTAAAAAATAGCAAATATCGTCAAAGCACAACAATCCGCCATAGAAGAAAGAAGAATAGTAACCATTATCATGTAAAATAGTGAGCAGCGAATTAAAATCGGGGTAATCATTTTTATAAGTAGTGAAGCCGCGGTTGCCAAAAGGCAAATTAGCAAACAAAGTAGGCAGTACGCATATAGTTCTTTGCGAAGACGAAAAACAGTTGCTCCACGACAATCCTGTTGACACAAGAGAATCTAAATAAGGTGTTGCAGATGGGAAAGCACTATTATAGCCACTGACTTCACGCCCCAGCCCCTCAACTATAACAAATACGAAGTTGGGCATTGTATCTTCTTTCAAATTAAAAAATGAAGACAACACATCCGGAGATTCATCGTAATGCAAAAAAGGATATTGATTATCAACAAAATTTATATTAGGAAAATAAGAATGAAATTTATCAACCTCATTTCTAAATTCAATCTTTTTCGAATGAAAAAGCCATTGATTTTTGCTATTGATTTTTTTAGACCTGATTTCAGCAGAAACAGCCTGTTTAACACTATCTAAGAAACATCTGTATTTATTATCAATTGTTTGTTGTTGCTTTTGATTATCATACAGTCTATCAGGTATTTTATTAACAAACAAGCTAAAAACAGTAAGCAGCAAACAAATTATCACAGAATAATTTTTAAATTTGAATTTTTTAAAAGAAGAAATAAAAAACAATATTGGTATTAAAAACAAACCCGCAAACTCCCACCATTTAAGAGTTTGTGAAGTATTAACGACATACAAAAGCTCTTTTGCCGAATAATCAAAAAACAAATTATCCAATGCGAGACCGGCAATAGCAAAATACATTATCATTGCTAATGAAGACAATATAACGAGTGTAAAAAACGCTCTAAAAAACCATGAAGCAAATTTATTAGATATAGAATGTAAGAGTAAATATATCGGGAAAAATATCAGAGAAATTTTGCAAAAAAACAAAATATCAAAGCCCAATCCATAAAAATTCAGCAACAATTGTGAAAAAAAATCGCCATGACGCGATGCCAAAACCATAGTTTCAAATATGCGTATCAGGACAGCTGCAAAAAGCATTAACACCGATAAAGACAGATAACATTCAAAAGCTCTTTTAATTATATTTTTCTTCACGTTTTTTCAATTTAATTAACTGTTAATCAGATTACAATAATGAATTAAGCTCATCAATAAATTATATTATGCCGTTAATAATCCATTGGTTTATCTATAATCGACTAAAACAGCTTTTACAGCTTTGTTCAGGCACGCCATCTTCTTGCAAAGCATTTAACGGTTTATAATTAATGCTTTCGACAATTCAAAAGAAGAAGCGGGATTTATCATTGCAGGAAATCATTAACAAGACGAGCGATAATAAACAACAAAAGCTGCAGTACATACACATATAAATTTTAGCAAAGTTTGCAAAAGTAAAAAAAATGTATAGTATAAGCAAAAATGGCACAAAGAATAAATTTCAATGTGCCATTTTATATTATATAAGAGATGATTTATCGTTTTTTAAACTCTTCCACGCCTTTTGACAAGAAATCGATAAAATGCTCCGGGTCTAAGTCGTAAACATGAGGTTCGGTCAATAATTGTTCATCGGTATCCATCAGCACATAATAAGGTTGAGAATTTGAGCCGAATTTAGCAGCTTGATAATAGCTCCATTTATTACCGATAGTTTTGATATGTTTAGTTTTACCGGCGAACTCTACTGTGGTAACTTCATTAGGTTCGAGCGGAGTTTTATCGTCCACATAAAGTTCCACGATAATATATTCTTCTTCCAAGAGTTTACGCACTTGCGGGTCAATCCAGACGGCAGCCTCCATATTACGGCAGTTGACACATCCGTGTCCTGTAAAGTCTATGAACAGAGGTTTATTCATAGCGCGGGCGCATTCAAGAGCCTCATCATAATCGAAATAGCCTTCAAGACCGTCAGGAATATGCAGGAAGTCGCTATATTTAGGTTTTTCGGCACAAATAGATTCGGCTTTACCGCCTGAGTTATTTCTAACTACTTCAATCATATTAAAATCTTGAGTATACATAGGTGGAGCGAAAGCGGAGATAGCTTTTAACGGAGCGCCCCACAGTCCGGGTATCATATAAATTGCAAAAGCGAAGCTGATAAGAGCCATAAACAGACGTCCTACGGAAACATGTGGCAAGTCGCTGTCGTGCGGTAATTTAAGTTTGCCGAGGAGATAAAATCCGAGCATGGCGAAAATTACTATCCACAATACCAAGAAAGTCTCGCGGTCGAGTATACCCCAGTGCATTGTCAGGTCAGCGACAGATAAGAATTTGAGACCGAGAGCAAGTTCGAGGAAACCAAGCACGACTTTTACAGAGTTCATCCACCCGCCCGACTTAGGCATAGAGCTTAGCCATGAAGGAAATATAGCAAACAGAGTAAAAGGGATAGCAAGAGCCAATGCGAAGCCTGTCATACCTACTAATGGAGCCATCACGCCGTTAACAACAGCCTCTACAAGCAGAGTTCCTATAATAGGACCGGTACAGGAGAACGACACCAAAACAAGAGTAAACGCCATAAAAAAGACTCCAAAGAAACCTTTGGAAGTCTCCGATTTTGCGTCCATTTTATTAACCCATTTTGAGGGTAAAGTCAACTCAAAAGCTCCCAAGAAAGAAGCAGCAAACACGACAAGTAAGACAAAGAAAGCTACGTTAAACCATGGGTTGGTAGCAAGAGCATTAAGTGCATCAGCACCAAAAATAAGTGTGATACCCAAACCTAAAGCCACATAAATAATAATTATGGATATTCCATAATAAACAGCTTTCTTAATACCTTTCTTTTTATCTCCCGATGATTTCAAAAAGAAACTGACAGTCATAGGTATCATAGGCCATACACAAGGAGTAACCAAAGCAATTAAGCCGCCAACAATACCAAGTAAAAATATTTTCCAAAGAGATTGTTTTTCGCCATCTTCACCGGAAGTAGTTGTAACATCTGTCGAAGCATATTCGGTCAGTTCCTCAACAATTTCACCTCCTATAACATTTATTTTAAACTCTTGAATTTCGGGAGGAAGGCACTGACTATTGTCACAAGCCATAAATTCGAGGCTGCCTTCAACAGTTAACGCTTCGGAATTTAAGACTTTAATTGCTTGGACAAAAGTTACCTCACCCGAAAAATACTTCAGGGTCATTTCAAAATTAGGGTCCCATTCTTCCTCCGATTTTGGCTCTATTGTTGTCTCAATCAGCTGATAATCCGGGGATTCTGTGAAAGAAAAAGAAGTTGGTATAGGACCGCCGTCTTCAATAAATTGAGAATAAAGATGCCAGCCTTCATCAATAGAAGCCTTAAATATCAGGTTATATTCAGAGTCTGATATTTTTTCTTTATTGAATGACCATTTTACAGGTTCATGAATCTGAGCATAAGAGCTACAAAACAGCAATAATGCTACAACGGAGAAGAGTAAATTTTTTAGTTTCATAAAAATATTTAATTAACAATGTTTAACGGCGTAAATAGCGTAAAATCAGGCGGTTCAAAGCAAAAAAGCATAAAATCATATTGTCTCCCTACAACAAAAAAAAGCCTCCCCACACTATCATATCTGCCTCACTTTCAACAATATACAAAAGCCATTCAATGAGCAACACCTGACTATAAAACTATAAGCGGGGCAAAGGTAGTATTTTTTATGAATTAAGCAAAGTGCGACAAATAGCAGCGAATTTTTCCGGCTCATCTTACTTCTTTCCAAACAACTTTTGATACCACCTTACATCATTAGTTTCTTTAAGTTTTTTCTGCAAGTTTTTCCCATTTTGTTCGCTCTCACACAATTGATCTTCCAATAGCAAAATTTTATCTTTATATTCCGAATTACATATTTGCAAATCTTTAATTTTTTCTGTTGATCTTGCTAAATTTATTTCTGACTGTTGGAGTTTTTCCAACATTAATCCCAACATATCATTTTGTTTTTTAATTTTATTTCGGAATTGTTGGTCTTTATCTTTTTTATCAGCCAACTTAGTTTGAATATCGTTTTTATCTTTTTCCAAGATAATATTTTCAGATAAAAGCATTTGGGATTTATTTACGTATGAATATAGTCTTGAGGCTGTTGTCACAAAATACTTTTTAAATATCTCTGTTTCAATATCGTTTCTATATTTAACAGCTTTAATCAGGTTATCAAACCCATCTTCAAAGCTGGCGGATTTTATGGCTTCTCGTGATTTTTGATAATAAAAGTCAGCTTTTCCTGTTTTCAGCTCCGACAATTTAGTGACGTTATACGATTCTACAGCCTTATTAGTTGTTGCTAAAATTATATAGTTGTCTTCATCTGAAGGAGTAAATTTCGGATTATATTTTGAATTGAGTACATTGTATTCATCCGGCAACATTTGACTAACTCTGACATGATTGAGCAAATCAATAAAATCTTGCTCTTTTTGTCTATAAATCTTCTTCAATTCAATATAAATAGGCTGATTTTCTTCAATAACTTTGGAATTGAAAAAAAACGGACCGGAGTAATATTGTTTCAAAATTTCCCATTCTTCACCTGTTGCGATAGGCGGCAATTGAAAGGTGTCGCCTATGAGAATAACCTGCACTCCGCCAAACGCCACATCGTATCGTCTTCTAAACGCACGAAGTAAAGCATCTACAACATCAAGCAAGTCGCATCTAACCATCGAAATTTCATCTATGATTAGAAGTTCCATATTTTGTATATTTTTACCTTCTCCTTATTATATTTGAAATAGTCGTATATCGTACTTCTATCAGCATCATTGCTTTGGCTTATCCTCAATCTTTTATAGTCAGGGACATATAAACTTGGACTTATCTGGAAGAAAGAATGGATAGTTTGTCCGCCGGCATTAACGGCAGCAACTCCGGTAGGTGCAAGCACAACCAAATTTTTCTTTGTGGTTGCACGTAGATATTTCAAGAACGTAGTTTTACCGGTTCCGGCTTTACCTGTCAGGTAAATCATAGGTGTGTTTGTATGTTGAATAAAATCTACAGCATCATTAAACTCTTGATTATAAGGGTCTATTTCAATACTGTCGATTGTTTTGAGCTGAACTGTCGCATCTTTCCCCTTTTCGCAATAATTTTTAAATTCGCATAAATACGGATTTGTACATTGTTTGCCAACCTTGATTTCCGGCTCTGTTTTATATTGTAAAACTTCTTTACAATGAACAACATTGTTCTTTACTGTGCCTAAATTATCTTGTAGTTCACTTGTCATTTCGATGATTTTAAAACTGTCATCACCATTATTTAAAACCACATTAAAGTATTTTAAATTCTTAATCTATTTTCGACAAACATAGTATTGTATAGACAAATCGGCTCTAATAACATCTGTCAGTTCTGTAGAATTTTTAATCTCGTAAATTACCACAGAACCGTCCTGTCGTTTTTGTAAGACATCAGTCAAAACTAATATTTCATTGTACACAAAGCCGGCTTCAAACAAGACGGCTTCATCATCTTGCTTCAATATCTTTTTAGTAAATGAAACATATTTGCTCATTTGCCCGCCATACTTCTTATCTAAAGCGATGCCATCAGCAAAAGTGTTTTTAAAAGAAGCTTCAAACTCACGACCTTTGTCGAATTTTTTCCGAGTTTCCGCACTGATAATTCCTTCATGTTTTTTATATTCATTCAGATACAAAGCTTTGTCGCACTGTAAACCCCTGATATATTTGCTTTTAGTAAGTTGGTAGTTCATGTGGTAGTAGTGGTTGAGTATAACATTGAAATATATATAAAAACAATCAAATATTGAATTATTTATCATTATTTTTTTAAAATTACATTCTTTGAACTTACTCATTTGCAATCTTTGATGTCTTTTACATCATAATCTTCTCAAGTTTCGCTTTCCATTTTTCCCAATTAGGCATTTCTGTCGTCAATAAATCATAGAATGCTTTGGTATGATTTTTGTGAACGAGATGACATAGCTCGTGAGTTATAACATATTCGATGCAGACAGGCGGAGCCTTAATTATAGCCGGATTAAGCGTAATCTTGCCTTTAGGAGAACAACTTCCCCAGCGTGTTTTCATATAGCGAATATCAATGACAGTCGGTTCTACTCCGTATTTTCTAAAACGTTCAATCAAAGGCTGAGCATATTCCGAAAATTTTTGCTCTGCCCGTCCAAAATACCATGCAGACAACAAGTCTTCTGCATCTTTACGATGCCTACACTCTATTTCAATGATGTTCCCTTTGTAATGCACCTCATCTTTTTTACTGTCGATTATTCGTAACATATACTGCCGCCCTAAATACAGATGCGATTCTCCGCTTATGTATCTCCTTTCAGGAGTATGCTCTCCAAATGATTTAAAATATCGCTGCTGTTTGATAATCCACGCCGCACGACTATGAACTTTTTCACGAATACGTTCAGCAGTTGCATCTTCCGGCGCTTTAACAACCACAGAGCCGTCAGGATATACACTGATACCCAATGTTTTGCGGCGACAAAGCTCGATAGTGTACCTTAGCTTTATTGTGCCATATTGCAGTTCATCTGTCATCGAATCCATATTTTTGCTACATCAATGCAACCGTCAATTATGACATCCATATCATCAAAAGAAAACGTCAAATCGTATTTACGCTTCACATCATCAATGAGATAATCTTCCAATTCGATTTTCAGCTTGCCTATCACATCGCTTTTAGACTGCCAGTCCACAAGGATTTTACCGTCTATAACCACCATGCGGCGGATAATGCCGTCTATTGCATTTGCCGTCTGCAAAGCCATATCTTTCAATGACAGTTCTGAATTGGCAAACAAGCGGCTGTATGTTTCAAACGTTATTCCATAATAAGCCTTGCCTGCATTATTGTTTTCCAACTCTTTAGGCAACTCATTGTCGGTATGCGCCAGCACATCCTCCTTATATTTCATTACCTGTTTGTAATACTCAAATTCATCAATTCTGCCCTGTTCGTATGCTTCAATGCTTTCCTTAAGCAATTGCGAGAATTTTTTATAAAAAGCAGGATCTGCATCCATATTCTCGTTAATGAATTTTTTTGTTCGTGAAGCAATTGTATCCGCCTTTGCCGCTGTGCCGACAACCTTATCCACCTCATGCTCAAAGGCTTCCGTATCAAAAATATTAACTAATTCCGTAACCTGTTTTACAGTTCCGCTCTCTACATGCTGATTTATCAGTTTCCGAATCTGTCCCTCATACTGCTTGTAGTCAATCGTATCTGAATAGCGTAACTGAACAGACGAGCGCAACTGAACAAACATATTCAAATCTTCCTTGTAACGTTTAACTTGTTCATCTTTAGTCGTCTTATAAAAATCCAGCGTTGACAAAGCTATTTTGAGACATGAAGAATATGCAGTCAGCTTTTCGTAAAATTCCTGTCGCTTGTCTTCAAGACGCAAATATTGGGCATACGACTCCAAATCACGCTTGTTCGGTATTATCCTGAACAAATCCCAGAGTTCAGAATATTTCTGCGGCAGTTTTTCAATCTCCACATCTATTGATTTAAGTGTCTCCGTAAAAGTTTTCTTTTCCTCTTCATCATAATCGGAATAAATACTTAAGACAGAGTCCAATTCCTGCAAAACCCCATAATAATCAATAATATAACCAAAGTTTTTATCATCGCAAACTCTATTTACACGCGACACTGCCTGAAGCAAGGTATGCCCGTTCAGTTTGCGGTCGAGGTACATAACCACCACTTTCGGCTCATCGAAGCCCGTCAGCAGTTTGTCCACAACAATCATTATTTCAGGCTCTTCCTGTTTCATAAACCTTGAAATCAGATTATCCTGATATTTCTTTGGAGAGCCATGCTCGTCCATCATTTTTTTCCAATAGGCTTTCACCATTTCAGGTGTATCACCATAAGGCAATTCTTCGCCTTCACGGTCATCAGGCGCAGTGATAAGCACGTCTGACGAAACCATGTCAATCTCATCTAAAAATTTCTTATACAGCACTGCCACGTATTTACGCGGTGTAACCAACATAGCCTTAAACTTTGTTCCCTGCCAGTTATCCCGGAAATGTTCAGACACATTCCAAGCTATGGAATAAATGCGCTGTTCCGTCTGATTAAGTAAATCCATACGCGAATATTTTTTCTTTAAATCAGCCGTTTGATATTCGTTTAAGTTATCACACACCTTACTAAAGAAATCATCGATATGACCTTCGTGAACATTTTGCGGGACAATGCGCCCCTCATAAAGAAGTGGCACGACAGCTCCGTCATCCACCGCCTGCCTGACCGTATATACCGGCTTTATTATACCGCCGAAAGTTTGTGCAGTATTCTTATCCGTTTTCATCAATGGTGTGCCGGTAAAGGCAATTTTGCAGGCATTTGGCAACACCTTATTCATCTTAATCGCCATATCGTTATATTGACTGCGGTGTGCTTCGTCTATAAGAATAACGATATTAGGATCTGTCAATGGCTTTTTTATCCTTTTTACAGCCGTTTCAAATTTATTGATAATGGTTGTTATAATAGCATTCGTACTGCTTTCGAGTAATCCAACCAAACTGTTATCACTTTTATTACTGTTATCACTATTATCTTGTTTCTCTTTCGTGATCTTCTTAGCGCCTGTCTTGGCATTCTTCACCACTCTGCCACACTTGAGAAATGTTTTGGTCAACTGGTCGTCTAAGTCGGTGCGGTCTGTAACCAGAATGATTCGCGGATTGGGTATCTCTTTATCCTGCACAATCGCCTGCGCCAGCATCACCATCGTAAGCGACTTGCCGCTGCCCTGCGTGTGCCATACCACTCCGCCGTTTCGTTTGCCACCGTCTATATGGCGCACCCTTTCGGCAACTTCTTTCACCGTGAAATATTGCTGATAACGCGCTATCTTCTTCACTCCGGCATCATACAGTGTAAAGTTGTGTATCAAATCAAGCAGCCTCTCCGGTCGGCACAGACTATAAAGGTACTTATCTTGTTCAGTCGGGATAATCGGTGACTGCTCCATCTCGTCAAAATACGCACGCACATAGTGAAATCTGTCTCCAAACAAATGATTTTTCTGTTCTGTGCTTAGCGGCGTATTTACCAAAGCCGACAATTGTCGGTTATATGCCGCCTCATCTTCTTTCGACATAAAAATTTCAATCCACTTATTCCAGAATTTGGCAGGTGAGGCTGTAGTGGCATAACTGCCAAAACTGTTTCCTATGCTCAACAGCAAGGCACTGTACAGATAGAGAGAACGGATGCCATCATCTTTCTGATTGCGTAAATGCTGCGATACAGCCTGCTCCAAGGCTCCTTTTATATCCGGACGTTTACATTCTATCACCACCAAAGGAATGCCATTTACAAACAACACAATATCAGGACGATAGGTGTCTGCCATTCCTGTACGCATAACGGAAAACTCCTCCGTAACATGAAACACATTATGCTCCGGATATTCCCAATCTATGTAGCGCATGGTATAACTCTTTTTGTCGCCATCGATGCTTTGCTCAAAAGCCTTGCCAAGTGTAAGGAGATTATAGACCGATTCGTTACCACTAATGTAGCCATTTTCCATAGCGATATTACGCATGGCAACAACACCGTTTTCAATGTTTTGCTCCGAAAAGCGTTCTTCTTTCACCCGATTCACTTTTATGGCATTGAGTTCGCGCAGTTGATTACGCAGCACCTCTTCAAGCAGCACGTTAGATGTTTTGCCGCCACGCATTTCCATGGCTTCCTCCGGTGTCAGGTATTCATAACCCAGCTTTTGCAGCAGCTGCAACGCCGGTATCTGACTGATATGGTCTTCTTTAAAGGATATTGTGGTCATATAAATTGTAAAAAATGTTAAAAAACCTGTTGTTATAAAAATAATAATTACATTTGCAATGGATTAAGACGTGTTCTTAATTTTGGATTGGGGTGTCCCCGGTCGGGAAAGGGTTGCTTAAAACAACTCTTTTTTTATTAGGGAAAAACCTTCAACCCATATAATTTACCATTCTCTTTATATATGTTATTTTCAATAATATTGTAAGCTTTATTTACCGCTTGTTTATCCAAAACATATCTTGTTATTGGATAGGCAACAAGATCGGCTATTTGTAAACCTATTATATCTTCTTTTTTCCAATGCATTTCAAAACTTTTAAAATAGTCTTTAATTCGTTTAGGCGTTACCCAATATGTACCTCTGTCAAGTAGTTGGTTATAATAATCCAACAATCGTTTATCCTCTTTTTTACCTCTTTTCTCCACATTAACTATAAGATTGATATTTCCCCTGTTCATTTTATCTAAATAAAATACAGTTCGTTCCATAATAAATGAAAGTGACAAGCCATACACATCATGAAGTTTTCCATATAGGCGAATATATGGTTCTTTTAATATAGAACAAGAAATAACAGTATATGAATCTTGAGCCAATATACTATCAAGCATTTCATAAAATTGTTGCTTTATAGATAAATCGAAAAGACATTCGAATCCGTTTTGACATTTCCGAATATCGCGTGAATGTAATATGATTTTTTGTTTGCCCCAGAATTCATATTTTAATTTATTTATCAGTTTATTGATTTCATTCAATTGGTTTTGAGACATAATTACGCCGCATAATGTAAAGATAGGAAATGAAGGGTCAAAACTTGTCAAATCTTGATCACCACATTCATCTAAAAAGATATAGTAAGTCTCTTTCATAATAGTGTTGCTTTATATAACAAGGTAAATTGTGTGAATCGTTTTGCTGACGTCAGGAAAGTGATCCTCCACTATTTGTCCGGCGTTTCTACATGCTTCTTTTGCTTTATCTATTACTTTAGCAAAATTCTCCCATTTGCTATACCCTAATAAAGGACATAACTCTCTTGCGCTCCAACATTCCACATTTTCGACAGTTGCTGCGGCTTGTTCAAACTGCTCAAATAGAGCTTTAATTTCGATTGTTTTCATAGTATTTCAGTTTTTAGTTATTGATTTTCACTCTCTTTTCTCCTGTAAGCAAAACCTGCATAAGCCCTTTTTTCTGCTGCCGCAGACTGTCAAGTTTCTGTTTTGCTAAATTTATTTCGCTGTCGGCGGTGGTGAGTACGGCGGCTATGTCAGTTTGCTTTTCTAAAGAATGGATAATGGATAATGGATAATGGATAATATCTTCAGAACCTACAGCTGAAAATATTCCACCTTGCTCAATGCTTTTCCATTTTGATTCATTGTAAAGCATCAATTGATAAAAATAAGACTTATCAATATTGTATGGCTGTAAAGCACAAACGCCTCTTCCCAAACAAGAATATTCAGAAGCCATTCCAATAAAACCAACAGGCGCTCTAACAGTCATTATAATATCATCGGCATTACAAACTTTTGGAAATTGTGTCGTCCATATTCTTTGTATCGTTTTTCTATTATTAATGTCAGCGTTACCTTGAATTAAAGGAAGTCCTTCTTTATTTTCATTATAATAATTAGAATCTGGAGATTGTCCCATTATCACTTTTGCAACATCTCTCAATTTTACTTCTTGCAATTTTCCATTATCCATTATCCATTGTTCATTAAAGACTTGCTGCATCAGTCCTTTTTTGCGAAGTGTGAGCTTTTCTATTATTGCGGTTTGCTTTTCTATGGCTTCGTCCCAAATGGATAAAATGGCGGCTATCTTTTGCTGCTCTGGAAGAGGGGGAAGAGGAATTTTTAAATTCACAACATCAGATGAATTTACAGCAGGATAATTGGAACCAACCACAAGTTGATAAAATTGTTTTGTTACTGCCTGTGAAAATACATATAAATATAAAAAATCGCTATTGCATTTTTGAGGCGACAATACAGAGAAACCAGTAGAAACAATCAAATTCTCAACATTATTTTTAATCTGCATAAACCCTTGAAGATTTGGGCGCACAGTTGAAATAATAACATCTCCCTTTTTCACTATTCTTCGAGCCCTTGACGGAGCTGTACTAAATTTTTGTTTAGTTGTTACAATCTCAAATGTTTCATTATTTACATCGGATAAAGAAATATAATTAAACTCATAGTCAGGATTGGTCTGTGAAGACAGAGAGCGAGAATCTATTTCGCAGATTTCTCCCAGCCGTTTCACTTCCCAATCTTCCGGTATAATGCCAAGTGGTGAGTTTTTGTAGCCCTGTGGTGGCGTATCGGTTTGAGGCGTATCACATACACCCTTGTTATTATTTGTTTTCATTCTTATTATCTTCCTTGTCCTGATTTAACCGTTTTATAATTGTATCAAAATCTGAAACATAATTCTTATCTTGAATCACCCTGAATTTTTCATATTCTTCAAATGCCTTAATTTTTGCCATCTCTGCAGAAATAATCCCATTATTTGTCAGAATAGGATATGAGGATAATGTTAAAAAATTATCCAAGAACAAAGCCCATTGCCGCATGGTGGTAGATATATGGCGTTTTGCTCTATTTTCAGCCAAGTCTAAATACGCAGAAACAAGCTGATCTAATTCTTTTATATGCTCCTGAGATAAATAATTTTTTGCGACAGCTACATCAGATTTTAGTACTTTCCCATCAGGAGACTGTTTCCATGTATTCAATCCCATGTGTAATTTTTTAGCATCAGCAGAAGTATATATTATTTCTGCTGCTGTTTTTCCTGAAATAGCCCAGTGTAATTTATTTTGAACCTTTGCATAAAAACCTTTAGTTATATCATCATCTTTTCTATAGTCATCTGCGGTTGCATAAATATCAGTTATTTTCTGATATGCCATCCGTTCAGATGCTCGAATTTCACGAATTCGCTCCAACACTTCATCAAAGTGCTCAACTGCCCATTTGTTACCTTGTTTAAACCGTTCATCATCCATTACTATCCCTTTTCGCATATACTCACTCAAAATAGCAGTTGCCCATATTCTAAAGTGAGTCGCTTTATAACTGTTAACCCTGTAACCTACTGCAATAATGACATCAAGATTATATATTGATGTTTCATAATCTTTACCGTCATCGGCAGTTATCCAATTTTTTTGGACAACTGAATATTTGTTCAATTCCCCACTTTTAAATATTTCATTAATATGATAGCTCACTGTACGAACATCAACCTCAAATATTTCAGCTATTCTTTTTTGAGTAGTCCAAACGGTGTCTCCATCAAAAATCAATTCAACTCTCATTGTACCATCCGGTTTTGAAAAAAATATCAAATCGGTATTTTGATATAAATCGGTATTATTTGAGATTCTAACTTTACCGGAAAAATATTGAATTGCCGCTAAGGTCATACTTTTCTTGCTACTAACATTCAATACGGTCAATAAACAAGCATAACGAGATAATTTATAATCTTTAACCTTTCTAACAGCCCCTGAACCAATATCAACCATGGCGTTATACTCAACGAAATGGTTGGACGAAATCTTACCATTTTGCTCACATAATAATCTTGCCTTTTCAACTACAGATTTAATATTTCTATATTCAGAATAACCAAGAGTCTTTGCTAAATCACGTGCTGTCCAATATTCAATACCATTATTCTCAATTTGTCTAATAGAATCAAATATTGCATAACCTGATTTATTTATATCTAAACTTTGTTTCATATCATCATTAATATTAACCATTGTACCACCTAAATTATATTGTACCACCTTTTGCGGTGGTACAGAAAAGCATTACAGCCCATTTCCCTTTTGTACCACCTATGCGTTTTATATATTCTTTGTCCTGCAATGTTCTAATTTGCTTCTGAACAGCTGACTTATTAATGCCTATTGCTTCGGAAATACCTCTTACTGTTATAGTTGGATTGTTATACATCATGTATATCAGTTTTTCGGTATTTTCATTGTTAAAGTTAATTTCCTCTCCATTGTACCACCATTTTCTAATTGTACCACTTTTAAGTATCTTCAAGCAATTTTCCAACTCTGTTTGTACGTTTTGTGTAATATATTCCACAAAAGGTATAATTTGAGATAAGGCTGCATTTGCACCATCGGAAGGAACAGCACCCACAGTTATATCGCATTTGTGCAAAGCCGTTAAATAATTCGGTTTATCTTTGCTCTTAATTACAATCATCGGATAATTGTGTCGCAACAAAATATAATTCATCAGAAGACGGGCAATACGACCGTTTCCATCCTCAAACGGGTGAATACGAATATAGCGGTAATGAAACAGTGCGGCTATTTCTATGGGTAAAAGTTTAGATTCAGGCTCCGCTTCATTGTACCACTCAACCAAATCGGTCATCAGTGCCGGCGTTTCTTCCGGCGAGGCATATTCAAAAACTTCACCTGTTATGGTTTTTACGGAGTTCGGTCGTGTTTTGTACTGTCCTGCGTGAACTACATACGAGGTGTTTGTCCCATCCGGCAATTGACGATAAACCGTGTAATCTTCACGCAAAAGTGTCTGATGGAGTTGGCGAATAAATGTTCCCGTCAATGGCTTGTCTTTTTCCAACGCTTCAACCTGCATCATTTTCAATCCCACATTGTGGGCTTTCATCTCCTCCAAATCTTTCATATTGGCATCATCTACAGATTTCCCAAACAGCAGTAACATTTCGGTTTGTCCATAAGTCAGCGTGTTTCCCTCAATATGATTGGAATTGTAATTAAATTCTAACATAAACTTCTGATTCAGCCGGTTTCGATCAACCTCTTTCAACGGCTGAAGCGACAACCATTCTTTGTATAACGTCTCTATCTTATTCATAATAGGTTTATTTATTGTTGTTTTTCATTTTTCGGTTCTATTTTCTCTTCCAGTTGCAAAAAGCGGTCAAAATCACTTTGGTACAGCCTGTCCTGAACAATACGGTACTTCTCAAACTCGCTCTCGGCATTCGCTTTTGCCAATTCAGCACTCACAGTTCCTGCATCATTTAAAATTTTCCTATCCATAAGCGTTAAAAATCCGTTTAACCTCTTTTCCCAATCTTCCATTGTCATGGGAATATGGCGAATAGCCTGCAATTCTGCCATATCTAAATATGCCGACACAATACGTTGTAGCTGTTGCAATTCAAAGTCTGTCAGATAATTTTTGGCAACATCTACATCATATTTGTGTATTTTACTTTCAGAAGAGCCTTCCCACGATGTCAAACCCATATTCTCTTTTTGAGCATCAGCCCGACTGTATATTACTTCGGCTGCAGTCTGTCCGTGCACGCTAAAGTGCATTTTATTCTGCACTTTGGCAAAAAAACGTTGTGTGGCAGTAGCAGAAGGATCATAATCCAAAGCTGTAACATAAATATCAGTAATCTTTTGATAAAACATACGTTCAGACATCCGTATCTCTCTAATTCGCTCTAACTGTTTCTCAAAATAATCCTTAGTCAAGACTGTACCACCTTTTTTTAAGCGCTCATCATCCATAACCCATCCCTGAATGGTATAATCCTTTACAATGGTATTAGCCCACTTTCTGAACTGAACAGCCCTTTCATTGTTCACCTTAAAGCCAACGGCAATAATCATTTGAAGATTATAGTGAATAACTTCTCTGCTGACTTGTCGATTACCTTCATTCTGAACTATTAAGTATTTCTTAATAGTTGAATTTTCTTCCAATTCATTATCATCATATATTTTTTTAATATGTTGATTGATCGCTGCAATAGAAACATCATACAGCGTTGCCATCATCTTTTGTGTCATCCAGATGTTTTCATCTTCATAACGCATCTCCATGCTCTGTTTGTCGCTGCCGGTAGCAGCAACGAATGTCAGATATTCTGCAGCCGAACTGCGAATCGATATTTGTTTTTTATTCTCTTTCATCACCTTTGTTATCGTTTGCCTCCATTATTAATCATCTCTTTCCCCTTGTCTGTAACTATCCACCGACCATCTTTATCCGAGCCATAACGACTAATAATATCTAATTGTTTAAAATGTTTAATTGCTCTTCTGATTGTTGGCTCGGACAGATTTAAAACTATTTGCATTTGCGTGTATGTTATATTTCCATCGGTAAAAATTTCCTGCAATATTCTTCTTTCTGTCTTTGATATTTTTACACCGTCATTTACACCGTCATTTACAGTGCCATTCAAAGACTGAACAATGTTACCTTTACGAAAAACATAGATTGATAAACCTCCCATTTCTTCTTTAAATTCAGGTTCTTTCAATTGTGCATTGGAGAAGCCACATATCCATTTCAGATATTCATCATTCCAACATCGCTTATAATCTATATTCTGACACTCTTCCATTTCAATTAAATTTAATATCCCAATTCTTTCAAATAGCCCTGCATTTTGCCCTGTACCTCGGCTAGCTGCTGTTCAAGCGTGTCAATCTCCTTCTGTACGGTCGGGATATCAATTTCAGCCTCTTCCTCGTAAGTATCCACATAGCGCGGAATGTTCAGATTATAATCATTTTCCTTTATTTCATCGAATGTTGCAACGTAAGCATATTTGTCTTCTACAACTCCCGGCTGCAATTTGCCTACCGTAAATTTCCGATATGTCGAAACAATATGTTCAATATCCTGCGGACGCAATTTATTCTGATTCTTGCCGTTCTCAAATTCACGGCTTGCATCAATAAACAATACCGGTAGTGGCGAATTGCATTCGCCCTTATTATTAGGCGTATGCGATACGCCCCTACCTTTATTGAAAATGACAATGGCAGCAGGAATACCCGTACCGAAGAAAAGATTGGCAGGCAATCCGATGATGGCTTCCAAAAGATTTTCTTCTATGGTTTTCTGCCTGATTTTGCCTTCACTTGCGTCGCGAAACAGCACACCGTGAGGTACGACAACACCGACTTTGCCAACACCTTCCTGCGCTACTTCTATCATGTGACTGATAAATGCCCAATCGCCCTTGCTCTTTGGCGGAATACCACGCCAGAAACGGTTAAACTCATCACTTGCAGCCTCTTCTGCGCCCCATTTATCAAGGCTGAACGGAGGATTTGCCACAACAGTATCAAAGTGCATCAGTTTATCATTCTCTTTCAATTTCGGATTGCGCAAGGTGTCACCCCAACGAATGACAGCATTGTCAAATCTGTTAAGAAACATGTTCATTTTAGCTAACGCCCAAGTGCTGCCATTCACTTCCTGACCATATAGAGAAAAATTGCCGTCTTCCACTTCTTTTCCCGCCTTTATCAACAAAGAGCCTGAACCGCATGCAGGATCGCATATTCTAGAACCTGATGCGCTCTTGGTCAATTTGGCAAGAAGCGTTGAGACTTCACTCGGCGTAAAAAATTCTCCTGCCTTTTTGCCGGATTCGCTCGCAAAATTTGATACAAGAAACATATAGGCATCACCGATTATATCATTATTTTCAAGATGTTTTGCATCAAGTTCCAGCTCCTTAAAATCAGCCAACAGATTTTTCAATCTTGCATTTTTATCCTTCGT
This sequence comes from Bacteroidales bacterium, assembly GCA_023230285.1. Classification (GTDB taxonomy): domain Bacteria; phylum Bacteroidota; class Bacteroidia; order Bacteroidales; family BM520; genus RGIG7150. The sequence goes on from JALNXP010000006.1 coordinate 18,444, forward strand.
TTCTCCTAAATTGGCACTGTTGAAACTGATATTGCGAAAAATGCTGCTGCCGTCTTCGCTGCTCATCTTATCACGATTGGCATCCTCAATATTGGCTAATGCAATATCTATCAGTTCACCAATATTACTTGCCGTCCTGTTCTCATAAAGGTAATCAAAAGAGCTGTCTTCAGGTATTATAAACCTCTCGTAACGCATGGTTCGCATGGCACGCTCTTCGTCTCCTTCATATTTTTCCAAATATTCGCTGTATCTCGATTTATATACGTCACTGACATATTTCAGAAATAACATAGTGAGTATATAATCCTTATATTGACTTGGATCTATAAGTCCGCGAAAGGTGTCGCATGCTTTCCAGACAATGCGGTTGATTGTGCTTTGATTTGTAGTTTGATTTTCCATATCGATTTATCGTTTTATTATATTCATTAATGTTTGATCTAAAATCATTTGCTTTTTACGGGAAATTTCCTGAATAAGACTGCGTTTTTGCTCTGCCAACTTTGAAATTTCTACGATTTTTATCTGAATGTCCATATCTACAATAGGTATTTCAAGTTCTTCCACTATTGGTTTTCGTATCAAAGGCGTGTTGCTTCCTATTTGAGAATATTTGAAATATGCCTGAATTGAAGGCTGATTAAGAAACCAACAGAGATAATCGGGACAAATATTTGCATCTCTAAGCCTGAGTACAAAAAACGCAGTAGAAGCAACTGCTTGAATATCACTATTATACACCACAGAGAGATAAGTCGCTCCTTTGCATGCAAAAAGTATATTTCCTTTGTGCAGCAAATTCGTTTCCGTTCGCTTGGTTGCAAGCGTTTTTGAAGCCATAGCTACAGCATTCGGATTGGAAAAATCATTCACCTGCAAATAGGCAACCTCTCCACTTGGAACAACAGGCAAAAACAATCCGGAAGTTACACTTGCTATATTTTTTATTGTAGTATTCTTCATACTTATGCGTTTTTCAACCGCAAAGATATGTTTTTATTTTCAATTTTCTAAAAAATATTTTATGTTTTTTCGAGTACATTAAATACTAATTATGGCGAAATAAAAAATTATAAACTACAAAAATAGATGTATTGATAAGCACCACCTTATTAATTGATAGCAATATATGTTTATTGTTGGTAAGCAGCGGGTTATTTTCCGATACAAAACTTTCCGAATATCGTCTCTAAAACATCTTCTGTAGTAACCTCGCCAATGATAGAGCCTAAATGATACAACGCCTGACGGATGTCAACAGAAATCAACTCGTTAGAAATGTTGGCTGCAAAAGCTTGCTGCGCCGATTGTATCGACTCGCGAGCTTTGACCATGGCATCAAAGTGACGGCTGTTCGTGACAACAGATCTGTCAGATATCTGTCGCTCTAAAACATAATCTCTTAACTTAGAATTTATTAGCTCTATGTTCTGATGCTTCTTGGCAGAAATGACAATCATCTCATCGCCAAAAACACTTTTAATCCACTCCGGTTTTTCAGACACCTTGTCTATCTTGTTACCTATCAATATCCACTTTTTGTCTTTGTTCTTTAGATGATTTCTAAATTCCTGTATTTCAGAAGTTAACGCTGACTGTTCGGCATTTTCAAGGTCTATAACATGAAGTATGATTTCTGCTTGGTTGATTCTTTCAATAGTTCTTTCTATTCCTATAGTTTCAATGACATCTGAAGTCTCGTGCAAACCGGCTGTGTCGATAAATCGGAACAGAAAGCCATCAATATTGATAACATCTTCGATTACATCTCTCGTAGTTCCGGGAATTTCGGAGACTATGGCTTTCTCTTCGTTGAGCAGCAAGTTAAGCAGCGTGGATTTGCCGACATTAGGTTTACCTATTATCGTCACGGTGATGCCTGTTTTGATGGAATTGCCTAACTCAAAAGACTTTATCATCTTCGAGAGTTCCGACTCTATGTCGTCAAGCAGTTGACGCATCTCATCACGTTTTGCAAATTCTACATCTTCTTCACCAAAGTCGAGTTCGAGTTCGAATAGAGAGAGTATATCTATAAGTTTGCTTCGCAGTGTTTTTATTGATGATGAATAGCTGCCTTTAAGCTGAGAGACGGCAATATCATGAGCTTTTTTACTCTCTGAGACTATCAGGTCGGCGACAGCTTCGGATTGTGCGAGGTCTAATTTACCATGACGGAAAGCTCTAAATGTAAACTCGCCCGGAAGAGCGTAACGCGCGCCTTTCTTTATCAACAACTCCATTATCTTCTGCTGTATATACCTTGAACCGTGACACGAAATCTCTATGACATCTTCACCGGTATAACTCCTCGGAGACTGGAAATAACTTACAACAACCTCATCAACAATATCTTGCCCGTCATACAGTGTTCCAAAATTACATGTCGCATGATGCAATTCTTTGCTTGTTCTTACAAAAACAGTGTCAATAATTTCTAAAGATTTCGAACCCGAGAGCCGGATTACCGCAATTGCTCCACTGCCGTTTGGTGTCGAAACTGCACAGATAGTGTCGTTATTCTGATAATTGGTCATATTATTTTTTGTCTGGTATAAATTCGTAAGCTCCAATATCAGGTGCGTCATCATTATCACGATTATAGCCTAAATGGTCTGTGTGTACATCAACCACCGGCGATTCATTGATTACGGATATATTTCCGGCATTGACAGCCGGTGAAGCTATAGTGTCAAGCGAAAAATCAACAGATTCTGCTTCATAAATAAGCGGGTCTTTATTAAAAATACAGTCGCTAAAATATTCATCATTAATATATTCATCACTGATTTTCAACAAACTGTTTTGCAAATTGATGCCAAACATGCCACTGCCTTGCTTGTCGTACATCACTTCATTATCCAATTTTCCGTATATTATGCAATTGCCGAAATAGGCATTTTCTAAATTATAAAGATACATGTTATTATTGTTTATATAGTAATCGCTAACGAAGACAGAGGCATTTTGTCGTGTTGATTTAGACCAATAGTTAGCGAAAGTACAATGTCGGAAGTCGTAATAGCCGCCGCCGGTCAAAGCCGCAAGATAACTTCCACAGTTGCTAATTACGCAGTTGCCTGCAACTATGCCGTAAAACACACTGTAAATTCCCATGCCCGACATATTGTAAATTTCAACATTGTCGAGAATTAGAATGTTGCCCATACTTTCCTGATATGTTTGAACATGAAGACCTATATAACCGTTTTTGATGACTGTATGATGAAATTCGTTGTTGATACTACCTTCGCAAAGCCATATTTTTTCCCATTGTTCCGGAATGTCAGCAAAGTCGTTCTCCAATCTATCTCCTTGAAAGACAACCTTGTCAGTTGCAGTTCCCATCACCTGTATTGAGCCGCCTTTATAAACCCACAAGCCGCCGGAAGAATGGAAATGTATATGCGCACCGGCTTGTATGATAAGCTGACCGGTTGAATCTACAACAGCATAGCCATAAACAACGTATGGCTTGTCGGCAGCCCAAACGACAGTCTCACCCTCCGCTGCAACAATTTTATAAGGTGGCAGCCCATCTACATAAGTATCTGCCAATATGTAATTAGCATCTTGCCCCCAAGCAATAAGTTTGACATAATACCTGCTGTCTTCCGTTAAAAAACAAATAGAATCTTCAACTATCAAAGGCGAATTTACATTATTCGGGTCTATTCTGACTTTAGCAAAAATATAAATACTGTCATCGGCAAGTATTTCAACATCTTCAACTGAAGAACCGGAAACACCGTCAACATTGATACTGAAACAGGAGTTGTCACCGCCTTCTACCACAATATTCGAAATTGTCACCGGATAATCGTTTCTGTTGTAAACTTTCATAATACGCGTTGACGAACCTATTGTCGTAAAAACAGTATCAAAGATTATGGTATCAGAAGAAAATTCTAAAGATACGGATTCATCAATAACATTATTGTTACAACCTAATAATAGCAATGAAATTAATGCTATCGGAAAGAATAATTTCTTAAATATTTTGAACATAACATTTCATTTGAACTGCAAAGGTAATTAATATTTACGATTTTTGATTTACGATTTACAATTTATTAAACATTCAATAACTCAACGTTAAATATTCAAAGTTAAACGAATATATATTATGAAATTAAGCAATCACTAAATAAATGGTGATCCGTGTGCGACTCGAACGCACGACCCACAGCTTAGAAGGCTGTTGCTCTAATCCGACTGAGCTAACGGACCTTGACTTTATAAATTAAGTCTGACATTTTGCGGGTGCAAAGGTAAATATTTTTTTTCTAATCTGTTAGAAAATAGAATTTTTTTTTAACGACCGACATTTTATGCCGTTATTACAAATATGTTTATCAATTATATTGTCAATATTCACCCGATTTCCAATGTATTACGCAAATTTATCTTACCAACAAAAGTAACATGAAATTATTAATAATAATTTTTGTCATTTTTATATAAAATATATAACTTTGTCTGCAAAAAATTAAACATGAAAAGAATTATTCCTATATTGATATTATTGCTGATGGTATTTTGTAGTTGTCAAAATTTGCAAGACAAAACTTCCAAAAATGGATGGAAATTAGATTGGAGCGATGAATTTAACGATAAAGACATTGATTGGAGTGTTTGGTCAAAAGTGCCGAGAGCTACTCCGGATTGGAAAAAGTATACTTCGGAATGGGATTCTTTGTATGCTGTTGAAGATGGAAAACTTGTGCTTTGGGCTGTCAAGAACACAACACAAACAGACGACACAGCTTCGTTTCTTACAGCTGCCATCTGGGGTATGAACAAGAAATTTTTCGACTTCGGACGTATAGAAATTTGTGCTAAATTAGATTGCGCTCAGGGTTTTTGGCCTGCAATATGGCTGCTGCCTGAAGTCCCAAACCGGCAATGGCCTCAGGGCGGAGAAATTGACATTATGGAACACCTGAACTTCGACACTATAGTCTATCAAACTGTACATTCCAACTACACATTGGACTATTCTATAAAAGATAAACCGAAAAGTTCGACAATATGTAGCTGTACTCCTGATGAATATAATGTTTACGCCGTAGAAAGATATAACGACAGCATCGTCTTTTTTGTCAACGATGAGCGGACTTTATGCTACTCACGCATCGACTCGCTTGAAAAAGAGCAATTCCCTTTTGCAAATTCCCCTTTCTACGTTATTTTAAGCGCACAATTAGGCGGCGGTTGGGTCGGAGAAATAAATCCAAAACAATTGCCGGTTGCAATGCGCATAGATTGGGTTCGATTTTATGAAAAACAAAAATGATATATAAATCTGCTTATCTGAATTTATTAAGACTCTGTATTCAGATATAACAGCTAAAAATTCACAGAGCCTGCGTTTTAAATCTTTTGAAAAATGAAAAAATTTTATTACTTATTGATTTGCATTTTATGTTTTGCTCAGCTGCAAAACAGTCTGTCTGCTCAAAACAGCTATATGCGCTCTACAGACAAAATCGGCTACAACTACAATGTAGATCCGGAAGCTCCGGTGCTTCCCGAGTTTATTCCTTCTTGTGAATGGCTCAACACAATGCGTCCGACAGGCGAGATTAAAGTTAACACAATACCTGCAAAAAACGGCGGAACAGGCACAGAAACAGACCCTTATATTGTTACAACCGCCGCTGATTTAGCCGAAATAGCAACCCGCGTAAATGCAGGCACAGAAGCCGCAGGGACAATATTTCCAAACGGCAATCAAGGTTATGCAAATCAATATTTTTTGATGAACGCTGACATCGATTTGTCTGATTACAATCCTTGGATACCTATATCAATACCCGGACAGATGATATTTTTCGGTCATTTTGACGGCGGCAACCACACTATTACACATTTGACAACGGATTTCTCGACTACTAATGCCAATCAAGGCTTGTTTTCAGTAATCGGTGCCAATGCTTCTGTTTCCAACTTGTCGATAAAGGAAAGTGATATAATCGGCGGATATTATACGGGAGCTTTTGTCGGTGCTTGTGGCGAGGGATCAAAAGTGTCGAATTGTCACAATTACTGTGATGTGACTAATCAGGGCTATTATACCGGTGGCATTACAGGCGCAAGTTGGGGTACGATAGAAAATTGCACCAATGATGGCACTCATGTCGGCACTGATTTTATTGGCGGTATTGTCGGCGATTTCTACGGAACTATCACCGGATGTTCCAACACCGGAGATGTGATAGGCGCAACTTCTTTAGGCGGAATTATCGGATATAGTGCCAATGTAAGCATGAATCATTGTTCAAGCAGCGGCAACATCTATGGCATTTACAGCAGCGGTGCTTATTGCGGAGGTGTAGCCGGCTTTGTAACTAACTATAATTCGGATAACACATCTGCCAACTGCTTGTACTTTGGTAATGTCGAATCGCCATCTAACAGCAGCGCCGCCATATTTGGAAGACTATGGACAGAAAGTGGCGTGCCAAGTCATGCTGAAAACAACTACTACGACCGCCAGATGACACTGAAGTCAGGTGTCTATCCGGGCGGCGATGTCGCCGGCACCGCTGAAGGCAGATATACTTTCGAGATGCTCGGCGAGGGACTGCAAAGCCTCCTCGGAACCGGCTGGACCTACCGTGACGGAATGTACCCAAGTCCCGAAAATGTCGCAACTACAGACATCGCTATCTTAGCCGCCGCTCCTTCTAACTTCGACTATAAAAGTGAAGACGACTTCGATCAATACAACTCTCTGACAGCTGATTTTCAACTGTTTACAGGACTTGATGTCGCTTGGACTAACGACCACCCCGAAATTCTGTCTATCTCAAATGGCTTTGTATCCCTCATGGGACTTGGCAGCGACATCCTTTATGTTTCTCTATGTGATGCCACAAAACGAATATTCGTCACAGTAACTGATTATACGGGCATAGAAACTCAAAATTATAATGCTAATGTCAACATCTATCCTAATCCAACTTCCGATTTTATT